>NZ_JBIMKE010000045.1:0-49390 GCF_043673425.1 Streptomyces sp. M41
TCACCGACAACGGCGGAATCTTCGGACCCGGACGACTCATACCGAACCAACGACGAATCTTCGACTCAGGTCACTAGCCTCGGCGGGTTCGTCGGATCGGCTGGGCTGCGTACGGCAAATCGGCCTGGCCCTCAGCCGGACTGGGTGGCAGGGGCGGGTCCTTGCGCCAGGTCAGGGTGATGGCGGGGTCCGCGGAGGCGTCGCCCCGCTACGAGGAGGATTGTCAGTTGTCCGGCATTCGCGGAGACGCTGATGCAGAGCTGGACCGACATCTCGCTCGGCCGGGCTGCTTGGATCGCGGTCACGACGCTCTGGGAGATGCATGTCAGTACGTCGGACACTTGCCCGTAGTCGATCGGACCGGTGCGGGGGACAACACCGCTATCTGCTCCTCGGAGGCCGTACCGGCCGGCAAGGCCCGCGGAGATGCGTCGGCCGCGGGCGGGCACACCAGGGCGAGAGTGCCGACGGTGCGCTGCAGCGCACCAGCCGCGCGGCCCCCGCCGGCCGGACGGCGGGGTGATTCTCATGTGCGCCCCGTGTCGCGTGATCGGTTCTGTCGGCCAGGCGGGGAACGCGAGCCGGGGGCAGCCCGCACCTTGCGGTGCTGCCGCAACGCATCGTCCACGCGTTGCAGGTCACGAAGGTGCCGTACCAGGCGTTCGTGGACGTCGGAAGGGCCCGGCCGAGGCCTCCTGGGCCTGAGGCGGCTGCGCCGACGGGGGTGAACCGGCCGGGTCGGCGGGGCTGGGGCCGCCGCGGGTGAGGCGACTGCGCCGACGGGGCGAGCTGACAGCCCGCCCGTCAGCAGGTGACCGAGCTCCTTCCAGGGAGCCGCTCCCGGGTCCGCGCCGGGCGGCGCGGTGACGGGCTCAGTATTGGTCCACCTCCGGGCTTCCCACTTATAGCCCTGGTGGGAGACGGTTCTTCCCGCCGCATAGGCCGTACCGGCGGCCCAGGCGGTCTCGGTGCCGGGGGCGGTGCCAGCAACCTTGCCGTCGTTGTCGAAGTCCAGTCGGGTGGTCTGCTCGATCCACGGCAGGCTGTGGGCGACGCTGGCGAATCTGCCCGGCTCCGGACACCTCCCGACCTGCTTGCCGTCGATCATCAGGGGGCCACCGGAGTCCCCGCCCCTTGTGATGCCGGTGATCCCCGTGACGCACACGCTGGGCCCGCGTCGGCTGTCCTTGCAGGGACCGCCCACTTCGGTGACCTCCATACGCGCGGTCTTCAGATTGTCTGGCAGCCTCCCGGGGGTCTCGGTCCCTCCCCAGCCGTAGATTTCTCCCCTGGAGGCGACCGCGGGGTCGGCGTCGCCGAGCCTGAAACCGGAGCAGGCCCGGCCTCGCCGCTCAACTCAAGCAGGGCGATGTCGGCATCCTGCCACGTGTGCTTGGCCATAACCGAGAGGGCCGTGGCCTCGCTCCGCTTCAGGCTCCCCACGCGGACCGTTATCACCTCCGGAGACTTGTTGTTGAGGCAGTGGGCCGCTGTGAGAACCCACTTGGCGTGGATGAGCGTTCCCCCATAGCTGGCATTGCCTAGCCTGCGCGTTTCAGTTGCGGCCGTGTCCGGATCTTGAACGGAGAGACGAAAGTGCCTTATGAGCTGGGATGATGAGGCTTGTCTAGGGCTTCTGTCACCACAGCAGGAAGGCACTTTCTGCGTGCACACTACCGGGTCGCGTCCCAAGCTTGTCATCTCGGCCGACAGTCGCGGAGTGGTCATCCACGCTGGATCGCGCCTGCTGGCCGATCTCGCCGACGCAACGGGCTGACCGGCTCCTTTGCCGACGCGCTGCGCCGGTTGCGGCCGCGCGGCACCGGCCACGATCCGGGCCGGGTGGCGGTCGACCTGGCGGTGATGCTCGCCGACGGCGGCGAAGCTCGTTGAGGACGTCATGATGCCCTTGACCGCGGCCTCGCGGGGTCTCGGTCTCGAACTGCTCGGCGGTCTTGCCCTGGATCTCCAGGGCAATAGCCGACCTGACCCTCCTGCGCGATCAGCGTGAAGTGTTCGGTCCGGCGGCCCCCACCCCCACCGCTTGGTGCGTCCTCTACATGAGGACCTGGAGTACCCGACCGCGCGTCGGGCCCCAGCCATGCCCACCCGGCGAGAAACAGCCGACAGCCACGGTCATTGCGACCAGTTCGGGTCAGCCGAGCCAACTGAAACGGGGAGGTAAGGAATCAATGAGCATAGATATCTGCCTCCGCGGCGGGGCATACGCCAAACCAGCGGGACTGCTCCCTGCTGATGTTACTGAAGTTGTGCACGGCACCCTCGGGAATCCTGATGTATTCGCCTGCCGAGACCCGGAAAGATTCCTCGTCCACGATCCACTCGAATTCGCCGTCGAGGACCCAGATGTACTCCGCGCGGTCGGCGTGGGTGTGCGGGCCGGGGCCGCGAAATCCGGGCTCGGCGGTGAACTCCACGACAACGCAGTCGTCCATGATGCCGGGCAGCCGGTCCTTGATGACGACCGAGGCGCCTGGCAGGGTGATGATCTCGCCCTCTCCGGCTTTCAACACGTTGGTGGTCGGCATGGCGCTTCCCCCCTGTCGTAGGGTGATTCCGCGACAGCGAACTGGGCGGGTTGATTGTGGCGTGGATTGACGAGCCGCGTCTACGGCACTATTCAGCCGCAGGGGGTAATGAACACTGAATCCCAGGACGACTCTTCAGCATTCGGGAGGCCGTTTACGGATCAGACGTCCCCGGCGGGGACCGTACGCTCGCCTCACCTGCTGGATGCTCTCGTTCAGTTCGGCAACCCGCCGGTCCAAACCCATATCCCTGCACAGTGCTCTGGCCTGCTCCCATACCGCGACGGCCCGTGCCGGATCGCCGCCCTCGAGCGCCGCTTTGCCGATGCCGCTCAGCGCCGTGGCCTGTCCTAGCCTGTAGCCGATCTGTTCGCAGAGGTCATGGGCTGCCTGGTAGTGCGTGACCGCGGCCTCACCGTTGCCGACCGCTTCTTCCAGGCTGCCCAGCCCGAGCAGGGCGCCGGCCTGGCCTCGCAGGTTTCCGATCTCCGCGCAGATCGCCCGGGTGCGGGCGTAGTCGTCCCGGGCCCTGTCCCAGTCGTGGGTGACGCGGGCGACCTCCGCCAGGCCGTACCTGGCGTTCGCGAGGCCGCGGCGGTTCCCGATGGTGCGGCAGATGGCTTCGGCGTGTTCGAAGCGCTCTCGCGCCGCCGGATGGTCCCGTGCGCCTTGCTCCACCTCTGCCAGGCCCAGGTAGGCGTACGCCTGTGCGTAGAGGTTGCCCGAGTCCTCGCTCAGGGCGAGGGACCGGCCGTAGTGGCGACGGGCGGACTCCAAATCGCCGAGCGCCTGTGCGACCTCCCCCATGCCCCGCAGGGCATCCGCCTGGCCCGGCGCGTCATCGGCCTCGCAGCAGACGGCGTGCGCGGCCCCGTGGTACTCGAGGGCGGCGCCGAACCGCCCCGCCGTCCGCTCGATCTCCCCGAGGCCGTAGAGGGCACGGGCCAAACCTGCCGCGTCCTCCAGATCCCCACAGAGCGCTCGGGCGGCCTCGAAGGAGTCGCGCGCTGCGCCGACGCGGCCCGCGAACCGTGCCACTTCGCCGAGGCCGAGCAGCGCGGCTGCCTCGACCGTACGATCCCCCAGCGCGCGAGCGGCCACAAGGGCGGTCTCGTAGAGCGCTCCGGCGTCATCGGCGTACCCGAGCAGCAGCAGAGGGCCTGCCGCGACGGTGAGGCCGAGGGCATGCACGCTCCGGCTCTCAACGGCGGATCGAGCGCAGGCGACGATGTTGGCGTGTTCCGCGACCAGCCATTTTCGGGCCGCGGAAGGGGAGAACGGGGCAGCGCGTGCCTCCAGCTTGTGGTCTCCGCCCGGGTCCGGCGTGCCGCTGCCGGCAGGTGCTCGGGCAGACAGGGGGGACAGCACCCGGTCGGCTTCCGCGGCGCGTTCGGCGTAGCGCCTGAACAGGCGGTCAAGAGCAGCCGCCCGCTCAGGGGGCCGCTCATCCTGCCGGGCACGGTCGCGCGCGTAGTCCCGCAGGAGATCGTGCAGCGAGAACCTGCCATTGTGCAGTTCCTGGACCAGGTTGTCCCCGAGGAGCTCCTCCAGGAGCCACTCCGTGGTGTCCCGGGGCAGTTGTGTGAGCTCCGCGGCGTCCGTCACTGTGGCGTCCTGGCCAGGGTGCATGCCGAGACGCCTGAACAGCCTCCGTGCGTCGGGTTCAAGTGCCTCGTAGGACACGTCGAATGCGGCGCGCACGTCCCGCTCTGAGCTGCGGAGTGCGCCGAGGCCACCGTGGGCACCGGTCAGTTCGGTGATCAGGCCGGACAGTCCGAGCTGCGGCCGACGCCGCAGCCGGGCGCCGGCGATCCGGATGGCGAGCGGTAGGTAGCCGCAGAGCCGGACCACCTCGCGCATCCGCTCGTCATCCTCGTCAGCCACGGGGATCGCTCCCGCGATGATCCGCTCGAGCAGTTCCACGGCAGAGGACTCATCGAGCGTGTCCACGGTCATGAACTTCGCTCCCTCCAGATCGATCAGACGGCGTCGGCTGGTGATCAGAACGGCGCATCCGCTTTTGCCCGGCAGCAGGGGCGTGACCTGTTCGGCGGAGATGGCGTTGTCGAGGATCAGCAGGGCACGGCGGCGAGCCAGGGTTGCACGCCAGAGTGCAGCGCGCTGTTCCAGCCCGGCAGGCACCTGTTCGGGCGCGATTCCGACCGCGATGAGCAGTGACTCCAGTGCGGTGTGCGGCGGCACCGGGGACCGGTCCCGGCTGAACCCCTGGAGATCGACGAAGAGCTGGGCGTCGACATGGTGGGCGGCCATCCGGTGCGCCGCATGCAAAGCGAGTTCCGTCTTGCCGACCCCGCCCATGCCGTCGATGGAAGCGACGCAGGCGGCTCCCTCATCCCTCGCGGCATCGAGCAGTTCCCTCAGCGCGGTGTCCCGTCCTGTGAAGTCCGGCACCGATCGTGGCAGCGTATTGACGACGGAGGTGACGGCTGCGGTGCCGGCCGCGGTCAGGACCGGCAGGTTTGCGGCGTCGTCCACTCCGAGCATCGCCCAGAAGGTCTTCCGTGCCTGGGGAGGCAGCAGTTCGAGCGCGGTCAGCGGGGTCACCGTCAGCGAGTTCTGCCCGGCCGCCACGTTGTGGCTGCGAACCACGCCGACCACCGTTTCACCGCAGACAACGCCCGCTCCCGACATGCCTGCCCACGGCGACCCCGCATCCGCACAAGCTCCCGCGCCGAGTCCCGTGTCCAGCAGGGAACCCGTGGTGATCCGAGGTGTGCCCGGCTGACGGTTGCCCACGAGAGTCAGCAGCCCTTCCGTTTCGCAGGACGGCGCCGAGTAGGCCAGACCCTCAGCCGTGGGGATCGTGCCGTCCACCTGCGCTGTGCGCCGATATTGGTTGTCTCGGCGCCAGCGCGGGAATCCCACCGTGCAGGCCTTGAGGACGCCGACAGAGGCCCGGTCGACACGGGCCAACGTCAGCGCGTCGAGGCCCTTTACCGGCTCGGTGAGGGTGAGCAGCGCGAGATCGACGGCCGACGACCCCGGTCGCAGCACCGAGGCGACGCTGCGGGGTCCGTCCGCGCATTGGACTCGGTGGTCTGTTCCCTCGGTCACGTGGTGGGCCGTCAGAACCGTACGGTCATTGACAAGCAGGCCGGACCCCACTCCGGTGTGTCCGTCGTGCGTCCTGAAGTGGATCAGTGCGATCCTGTCAGTGTTCAACGCCCTTCATCACTGCTCGGGGACTCGGGACGGTCAAGGTCCTCGACGTCGGAGATGAGCTGTTCGCCATCATCGAGACGGTTCCGCTGCAGGTCGTGCAGGATGGGTGTCAATTGCAGTCGCAGTGTCTGGAGGGAGGACAGCTCCCTGCTGCGCTCGCCGCCCAGGGTGAGTACCTGCCAGCGGACGCCGGCCGATCCCTTGCCGACGCGGGTCACTCCCACCTGGACCGTCAATTCCACCGGCTCCGGCTTGAACCGGATATGGCGGTCACGGCCGCTGAGCCAGGCCCGTTCCAGATTGTCGCGGAGCGCCTCGATCGCCTCCGCAAGGTCGACCCCGGTGCCCTCGCCGCTTTCCCTCACCCGCGCTCCTCGGGATGTACCGATGCTGACGACGCCCAAGTTATTCCCTGATCCGGCCTTGCGCACCCCGCTGCAGGCGCACTGTTACTTTCGCAAGATTCGAGCTTCTGCCGCGTCATTAACGGCAAGAAGTGAGCGTTTAGAACCGAGTTTGACCGAACCACAGATGTGTTCTTGTGTCCGGTCTTCATGATGCGGAAGGCTGCCGGGCGCTGACCACATGAGGGGATGGCGTCGGCAAGTCGAAGTGGGGGGCCGTACGATGACTCTAAGTTCGCTTGAGAGGTCGCATGTTGTTATCCACTCGTGTGCCGTAGGGGCGGCCTTCTGGTCCGGTGCGTGGGGGAGCGTTCCCGTGCTCGGGGTGACCCCGGATACGACAGGGCTCCTTGTGATATGCAGTGTCATGGGCGGACTGCTGGCCCACGTGAACGGACACCAGTCCGACCGCTGGCGGTTCATGGGGGTGGCCACTGCCGCTGGGCAGTATTTCGCCGGAGCCTTGATCATCAAGGGCTTGTCCTCGTTCATTCCCGTCTTCGGGACTGCCGTGAACGCAGGCGTATCCCTAGTCACCGTGGAAGCGATCGGGTGGGCTTTCTACCTCATCCTGAAGGACGGCGCCGATCCGTCGGTGCTCTCGAAGAGCGAGATCGAGGACTACCTTAGACGCGGCAAGAAACTGAGAGAGGAGAACTCTCGATCCGGCAAGTTCGCGTGGATGGACAAGATGTCCGCAGAGGACAAGAAGAGGCACGCGGACCTCGCGAAGGAACTGACGAACGCCGACCTCAACCCCGAACGCCGTAAGGAGATTCTCCGGGAGCTGGAGCTCCTCTTCGAGGCCTATCGCCCTCCGGGCGACGAGCCGCAGGGGGCATGAGGGACATGCACCCCGAGGCCGCGGAGCGTCAGCTCGCACGGATCGGCCAGGAACGCAGCACTCCCGGTCGCGTTCAGCGATGCCAACAGGGTCCTGGCTTCTGTTCGCATACGGCGACGGACGCTTCCGAATGCGCCGATCAGCGGCCGCCCCGTGACGAGTTCCTCGCAGAGCGCGGAGGAGAACGTCCCTGCCAGACCGTCTTCGACGGACCCCAGGTTTCGCGGTGATCGGCTTGCTGCCCGGGTCCAGGAACGCTCCGACGAAGGCCGCGTCGCCGACCGGACTCCGCGGCCCGGGGAGGCGACCTCGCAGGCGCTGAGCACGACTAGCATGCTCGTTTCACTTGCGGTGGTGTCGAGTCTTGATCAGAAAAGCGAAAGTGCCTTTCTGAGCTGGGAAGATGAGGCTTGTCGAAGGTCTCTGTCATCACAGCAGGAAGGCACTTTCTGCGTGCACCCTACCCGGTCGCGTCCCAAGCTCGTCGTGTCGGCCGACGGTCACGGGGTGGTCAGCCACGCCTGATCCCCCCTGCTGGCTGATCTCGCCGATATCACTGGCCTGACCAGTGCCTTCACGGACGCACTACGTCGGCTGCGACCGCGTGGCACCGGGCACGATCCCGGCCGGATCGCGGTCGATCTCGCCGTCATGCTCGCTGACGGCAGCGAGGCGATATCTGACCTGGCCCTGCTGCGCGACCAGGCGGAGGTGTTCGGCCACGCCCGCCTCCACCCCGACCGCCTAGCGGCTGCTGGCCAGCATCGACTCGGCTGCACTCGCCCGCCTGCGCTCGGCCAGGGCCACCGCGCGGGAGGTCGCCTGGCTGCAGGCCGCCGACACCAGAGCAGGGATACCCGCAGCCCGCGCGGGCGGACGCGATCTGCCCGGTCTTGTCCTGGACCTCGACGCCACCCTGGTGACCTGCCACTCCGAGAAAGAGCGGGCAGCGGCGACCTACAAGCGGGGCTTCGGCTACCACCCGCTACGGTGCTTCCTGGACAACACCGGCGAAGCTCTGGCCGGCCTGCTCAGGCCCGGCAACGCCGGTGTCAACACCGCCGCGGACCACATCACCGTCTTCGACCAGGCGCTTGCCCAGATCCCCGACGCCCACCGCCACGGCACACCCATCCTCATCCGCGCGGACAGCGCCGGAGGAGCAAAAGCGTTCCTGGAGCCCGTGCAGGCCCTGAGCTCACGGGGGATCCTCACCCACTTCTCCGTCGGATAGGCCGTCACCGAGCCGGTCCGCCAGGCGATCCGAGCCCTGCCCGAGCAGGTCTGGCATCCCGCACTCGAGCAAGACGGCACCCTGCGTCAGGGCGCGGAAGCCGCCGAGCTGACCGGCATGATCGACTTGGCCGGCTACCCGGACGGCACACAGGTCATCGTGCGGCGCGAGCGTCCGCACCCCGGTGCCCAGCTGTCGCTGTTCGACCTAGACGAGGGCATGCGCCACCAGGTCTTTCTCACCGACACTCCTACAGCGAGGGCTCCTTGCAGCACCTGGAGGTCCGCCATCGCGCACACGCCCGCGTCGAGGACCGCATCCGCAGCGGCAAGACCACGGGCTTCGGCCGCTTCTCCTCCCGCCACTTCCAGATCAACGCTGCCTGGCTGGAGCTGACCCTGACCGGCGCCGACCTGCTCGCCTGGACTCAGCACTACTACTGAAAGGCGAGTTGGCCACAGCCGAGCCGAAGAAGCTCCGATACCGACTGCTGCACACAGCCGCCCGCATCACCCGGGGCGGTCGCCTTCTCCGTCTGCGCATCTCCGCAACCTGGCCCTGGCGAAACGAGCTGACCAGCGCGTTCGCCCGCCTCACGGCCCAACCCCGGCCAGCCACCTGAACCTTGACAGCGCCCCTGCCCGCCCACGGCCCAAGGAACCTGGAGCACCCGACCCGCGCGTCGGGCCACGGCCATGCCCGCCGACAACGACCCGACAATGCGCGCCCGAAGCCACTACTGCACACCCGCTCACCCACCCGAAGCGAAACAGGGAGGCTAGCTGCAGATGAACCATGCCGACCGGGCCGTTGTCGGCCGTGGCGGCCTCCTCACCGTCCTTGATGGCAATGGCCGAACCGCAGAAGGCCGAGACGACCGCGAGACCGGTGGCCAGCCAGACCGCAATGAATCCATGATTACGACGCACGAAGTGTCTTTTCGACGAGGGCTCATCGCGAGTACTGGGAGGCTCATGGGCTTGGCCGCCGAATCCGCATCTGGGAGGGGTAAGCGGCCGCGGTACGTCACGAAAGCCCGTAACAGGTGCTGTCCCGTTGAAGAGACACACCTGGCCGTGCCATCCCGCCAAACCGCGATGAGGCGCACGCACATGCAGAAGACGCCGCTGTCGGCGTACACGTGAACGTGCATGGCCGCGTACGGATGAACGTGCAGAGTTCCTGATGTGCTGAGGTTCGGGATTCGGCACTCTGCTACCTGTTGGTCGAGGTCGCAGAGATGGGGTGGCCGTGGTCCTGGATCCGCAGCGCTGGCTGGAACTACGGCGTTTTCGTGGCCTGGTCGAGTCCGGAGCCATGAGCCTGACCGAGGTCGCCAAGGAGACCGGCCTGAACTGGCGGACGGTCAGCAAGTATCTGTCAGCCGATGGACCCGCCTCGCCTCCGCGCCGGTCGCCGAACGGCCGGTCCCGGGCCAGGGTGATCGACGAGTTCGCGCCGCTGGTCGACTCGATGCTGCGGGCGGAGATCCTGATGAAGGCCGCTGTCATCCACGAGCGGCTGGCCGCGGGGTACGGGTTCACCGGCAACTACCAGCGGACCAAGCTCTACGTCCAGGAAGCCCGGCCCCGGATCGCTGAGGAACTCGGCATCACGCCGAAAGAGCTGGCGGGCATGCACCGCCGATTCGAGGTCATCCCGGGCGCCCAGGCCCAGGTGGACTGGGGTGACGAAGGCAAGATCCTCGCCCACATGGGCATCGCGAAGGTCTACTCCTTCCACATGACGCTGTCGTACTCACGCGACCCGTTCTGCTGCTTCACCACCAGCCAGGACCTGCAGACCTTCTTCAACTGCCACCGCCGCGCGTTCGCTCACTTCGGCGGGGTCCCGATGACGATCGTCTACGACCGGACCAAGACCGTCGTCCGACGCCACGTCGCCCCCGGCGAGGCGGTCCCGCTGCACCCGGAAGCGGTCGGCTTCGCCGGTCACTACGACTTCGACATCGACGTCCTGGCCGCCTACCGGCCCACTGGGAAAGGCCGCGTCGAACGCCAGGTCCTCATCGTCCGCGATCACGTCCTGTCCGGCCGGGCCTTCTCCTCCGTCGAGGAGATGGACGCGGCCTTCGCCGCCTGGGTGCCGCAGCGGCGGGCCCAGACCCACAAGACGCACCGGGAGGTCATCGGCGAACGGGCGGCCCGTGACCACGCAGCTCTCAAGCCGCTGCCGCCCACCCCCTATCTGGTGGCCGAACGGCATCTGCGGCCGGTCGGCAAGGACTGCCTGGTCGCCTTCGGCGGCAACCTCTACTCGGTGCCCGCCCGCCGAGTCCGCCCCCGCCAGCTGGTCGAGATCCGGGCCACGAAGTCACAGATCATGGTGCACTCGACCGCCGCGGACGCCAGCGGCGAGACGCTGCTGGCCATGCACCCTCGGGCGGTCGGCCGCGGCGTCCGGGTCGTCGAGGAGACCCACTGGGACGGCCTGCCCACCGGCAAGGGCCGCCGCACCACCACCGGCGACGTCCCCCAGCCCCGGCGCGAACGTCCTCTGGGCGAGGAGGCCGGACCGCTGCAGGCCCTGCTGAACCGGGCTGCCGCCACCCGCATCGAGGTCGGCCGCCGTCCACTGTCGGTCTATGACGAACTGACCGGCACCCGTCCCTTCACCACCCACCCGAGCACGAGGGAAATGTCTTGAGCGAGCTGGTCTCCACCCGCATCCGCAACACAGCCGGCAAGCTCGGCCTGCCCCACCTGACCGAGACCATCAGCGAGTACATCCGCGGGCTGACGAGGGCAAGATGGGCTATCTCGACTTCCTCGATCTGGTGCTGTCCGAGGAACTTGCCGTCCGCGACGACCGCCGCTTCCGCCAGGGCCTGCGGCTGTCCCGGCTGCCCCACCACAAGACTCTGGACGAGTACGACTTCTCCTTCCAGCCCGACCTCGACCCGCGCAAGGTCAAAGACCTCGCCACCCTGTCGTTCGTCGAGGCCAAGGCGAACGCCGCCCTGCTGGGGCCGCCCGGGGTGGGCAAGACGCATATCGCTGTCGCCCTGGCGGTCGCGGCCTGCCGGGCCGGCTACTCGATCTACTTCACCAGCCTCGACGACATGGTCCGCCACCTCAAAGCCGCCGAGGCCGCCGGCCGTTTGACCAGTAAGCTCGGCACCTACCTGCGGCCCAGCGTCCTCGTCGTCGATGAAGTCGGATACCAGCCGCTGGAACGAGCCGAGGCGAACTTGGTCTTCCAGGTGATCTCGAAGCGCTACGAGAAGGGCTCGATCATCCTGACCTCAAACAAGACCTTCAGCGAATGGGGACAGGTGTTCGGCGACGAGGTCCTGGCCACCGCCATCCTCGACCGCCTCCTGCACCACTGCGAAGTGATCTCCATCAACGGCCCCAGCTACCGCCTGAAGAACCGCCTCAAGGCCATCGAGCGAGAGACCGAAGTCGCTTAAGCGCTGCCGCCCAAAGACCACGGGGCACGCTCTAGTGGCGGCGGGCCAGCAAGTGGGCGTCGAGGAAACCCCGGTCGGAGGCCGGGTCGTGGAGCAGCCGGGCGAACGTGGTGAGCCCGGCCTCGGCCAGCAACTCGGCGAACCGGTCCGCCGGCCAGCTATAGGCGGGCGTTACCTTGTGGTCGAAGCGGACCGGCTCCGGTCCGTCGGTCGCAAAGAACGAGACCAGCAGCAGGCCGCCCGGCGCCAGGACACGCACCTGCTCGGCGAGCAGCGCAGGCAATTCTTCAGGCGGGGTATGGATCATAGAGTAGTGGGCCAGCACGCCGCCGAGCGCGCCGTCCTCGACCGGCAGGTCCTCCATCCGCGCCTCGTCGAACCGCAGCGCAGCATGCGCCCGCCGGGCGTGGTCGACCATGCCCGGAGAGAGGTCGAGCCCGAAGGCGTCCAGCCCCAGGTCGTGCAGCATGGCTGTCAGATGTCCCGGGCCGCACCCGACGTCCGCTGCCCGCGGGTTCCCCGTCCCGCGCACCAGCTCGGCAAAGGTGCCGATCATGTTCCGCGAGAACGGCTGCGTCTCCAACCGATTAGCGAACAGCGACGCATACAGCTCGACGACCCCGTCGTAGGCCGCCCTAGTGTCGTCCTGGTGCTCCATCACGGCAAGCGAAGCTAACATCCGCGCACGTTCGCAGCTTCTCCGGCCCCGTGCCGGGGACAGGCCCTAACAGCTCTGCACATTCATCTGTACGCGGCTCTGCACTTCAGCTCGTACGCCGACAGCCGCATCCTGTGCATCCGGGGTGACGGAAACTGGTGCAGCATTGGTCGGCGAGATCCGGCAACGCCAGAGCCCGACAGGGGCTGAGCCCGGTCTCGGCACCATCCCTGACCCTTACGAGGGCCCGCCTATGACGATGACGGACTCAACTACCCTCGACACGGGCCCTTCAGGGAGGACGGTATGGAGCCACTGGAACTCCGTCGCGCAGTTGAGGCAGGACGGGCGACCGCTTCCGAACTGGGCTTACAGGTCGACGATGTGATCGTCATCCACAACTCGGACCGCGTCGTGCTGCGCATGATCCCGTGTGGTGTTCTGGCTCGGGTTGCGCCTTCGGAGCATCTGGCTGCTTCTGAGTTCGAAGTAGAGGTTGCTCGCAGCCTGGCCGACGCCGGCGCTCCGGTGGCTGAGCTCGAGCCTCGGGTCGAGCCCCGGGTCCATGTGCGTGATGCCTTCGTCATCTCGTTCTGGACCTACTACGAGCCTGTGGGATCAAAGATCACGCCGGCCGACTACGCGGACGTACTCATGCGGCACCACGCCGCTCTGCGCCAGATCAATCTGGACGCACCGCATTTCAGCGATCGAGTCGCTCGGTCCCTGAGCGAGGTGAACGATCGCGAGCGCTCCCTTGAGCTGCTCGATTCTGACCGGGAATTCCTCAGCAACACACTCAGTGGTCTGAGCGCTGCTGTCAGCATCGGGAAGGCAGGCGACCAGCTGTTGCACGGCGAGCCGCATCCGGGCAACCTCTTGAACACGAGGAGAGGGCCGCTCTTCGTAGACCTCGCCACGTGCTGCCGTGGGCCGATCGAGTTCGACCTTGCCCATGCCCCCGAGGACGTGGCCAAGCACTATGCGGGAGCTGACCCAGACCTGATTCACCAGTGTCGCGCCCTGAACTGGGCGATGTTCTCGGCCTGGCGCTGGCGCCGAAACGACCAAATGCCCGACCGGAACCATTGGAGGGTGGAGGGGCTCAACCGGCTTCGTGCCGCATGCTTGCGAATGTCGGGTACTTGAGGCAATGGGCAGGTGCGGGCTTCAGAGGGGCAGGGCGCCCTTGAAGCGGGAGTTGGGCACGTCGGGACGAGTGGTGGCGAGCCATCCATGGCCGTGGGTGCCGGAAGCGGGCATACGGCCGGGTTCAACGGACAGGTAGTCCGCCGCCGTCATGGCGTAGGGGACACCCTCGGCGTATTCCTCAGCCTCGTCCTCGTCCGCGTCTTCCCTGTGCTCCACCTCGAATGGCAGAGGTTCTCCCTGGAACTGCGGCTCGTCGTAGGTGCCGAAGCTTCGCACACTGCGGCCGTCACGGGATACGTACCAGTTCTCGGCGCGGTTGTAAGGGTCGAGAACGTAGAGGTGGGCCTCACCGCACCGCTCGCTCAGCCTGTCCGCCAGCGCAAAGCCGTCGAGCTGGTCGATGAACGAGTTTCCCCACAACATGCACCAGTTCTGAATCGGAACCTCCGAGAGCCACGTCTCGAAGGCCGGCGTGATGAACACGCGGTAAGCGGTCTGTGTCTTGCCCTGGGACTCCTTGAACTCGATGGAGTCTTGGGATTTGGTGGCGGCTGCCACGCCCATGACCGTAGTCGCCGGCCGTAGGTCGTGGAGGCCGAGAGCGGCTACGGCGTCGTCGAGCCGGTCCGCCGGGAAGGCCAGCCAGCGGCCGGCCTCCGACGGGACCCTCACAGGGCGCTCGTCCTTGAGCCTGATATGCACGAGGCGTTCCACAGCACGTCGGTCACGCTCATCCAGGTGCTCGGCACCCCCCAGGTCCAGCAGGACTGTCAGAGCGTCGCTGCGCAGACGTCCGGGGCCCTGTCGCCGGATCTCCCGCAGGCGCGGCAATGCTTCGTCACCCAGCCTCTGGAGGACGGACTCGGCCCCCCACTTCAGTCGGGACGGGTCGCGCTCTGCGGCGTAGGGCAGCAGAGTGTCGACCGCCTGCACGCCGAGGGCCACCAGACGGTCCTCCGCAGCCTGCCTCACGTTGCGATCATCGTCGCAGAGGTCCCGAACGGAAGCGTTGGTGCCATCTGACATAGTGCACAGCCTAGTTGTGCGGAGGGTGAGGTCGAATTTCCCCTACTCATAGGAGAGATCGGGCAGCTGGGTTGTCTGGGACGGGACTACGGGACTACTGGATGCGCCCAAGGCCGTTCGTCGGAACTGCTGCACGCGTCTCGATCAGCCCTTCCCTCTTGAGTCGGTCGTGATGGGCTGGCTGCCATGCTTCCAGGAGCCCTTTCGGCTCTCCTTGCTTGTTGGGCGAGCCGGTATTCGTCGGCCTCGGCGATGAGTTGCTGAAAGCGGATCCGATGCAAGTCGAAGTGCATTTCTCCCGCCCTACTGCTGGAGCTCCATGACGTCGGCGATTACGCAGCTGACGTTGTCGGGGCCGCCGGAGGCGTTGGCGAGGGCGATGAGTTGGCGGACGGCCTGCTCGGGCTCACCGATCTCGGAGAGTACTCGGTGGATGTCTTGGGTCGGCACGACGGTCGACAGGCCGTCGGAGCAGAGCAGATACCGGTCTTCCCGCTGGGCGTCGTGAAGGCGCATGTCGGGGGTTGCGTCGGCTCCTGGGCCCAGAGCTCGGACCAGCAGCGACCGCTGAGGGTGGGAGGCAGCTTCTTCCAGGCTGAGGCGTCCTTCGTCGACCATCGACTGGACCATGGTGTGGTCGTGGGTGATCTGGAACAGCTCTCCGCCGCGCAGGAGGTAGACGCGGGAGTCTCCGATGTGGACGAGGGCCAGCTGTGATCCGGTCCAGAGCATCGCGGTGAGTGTCGTGCCGGTGCCTTCGGATGCAGAGTCGTGCCCGGCGATGTCGTGCACGGCTTGCTTTGCGTGTTCGATGACGTCTTCGAGGACGTTGAGGAGGTTGCCGACCGGGAAGCTGCCGGTTTCGAGGCGCTTGAGCGCGTCGATGGCGGCTGCACTGGCCGGGGCTCCTTGGCTGCCGCAGCCGTCGGCGACGGCGAGGAGCCGGGGCCCGGCGTAGGCGGTGTCCTGGTTACTCTCACGGACGAGGCCGGTGTCGGAGAGAGCGGCGTAACGGATTCCCAAAGACTTGGTGGTCGGGGACATGATGGGGTCCTTCCGTGACAGGTGGTCGATGAGGAAGGTGGCCAAGTCCCGCCGTGCGGCGGTGTCGGCCTCGACCTGGGCCCAGAACGCGCGGACCTCCTGGGCTGCAGCGACTGCATTCAGCGTGCGGACGTGCTGGATGCGGGCCAGGGGCATGCCCAGGCGGCGGAGCCAGGCGACCAGTCGGGCCTGGTCCAGCTGTTCCGGTGCATAGAGGCGGTAGCCGGTCACCGGGTCGACGCGGGCGGGGGTCAGCAGGCCGAGCTCGTCGTAGAGACGCAGTGCCTTCGGCGACAGCCGGGACGCCTTCGCGAACGCCCCGATGGTCAGCAAACCCATGCTCGCTCCTCCTCATGCCGAGCGCGTCGCCCGGCCCCACTGATGCTGTGGGCTCCCCCAAGGTGAAGGTCAACCAAGGTTCTTGCGCAGCCCGTCCGATGGTCTCCCACTCCGCTGGCCTGGGCTTGCTCGGCCAGGGCTTTGGTGTGGGCGAGGCGGTCGGACTCGCGCCGGTGCGGCGGCCGATGAAACGGGTGGGGACCGAGTAGGTGTTGCAGCGGACGACGAGGACTAGCCGAAACGGTTCACCCGCGGAGGGAACCAACGTCCAGTCTTGAACACCCCGCGGGGCGGAAGCCGCGGCAGCGGCTCTTCCGGGGCGAAGGGCTCGCCGAAGGTGCGGGTCTTCGACCGCGAGCGCCGGCTCCCCTCGTCATCTGGGTCCCACCGGTCGAGCATGGCGTTCAGCTCGGTCAGCAAGGCGACCTCGAGACGGGGACGGAGTGGTTGCGGCGGTCGTAGCGCCGATCTGCACCTCGACCCGCCGTTTTCGTGAGCGCTTTCGTTGCCGGGGCAGCAGCAGAAAGCATCCATGCCCCAGGGTGAGGGGAAGGCCGTCCAACGGTCGTTCTGCACTCGGGTTCTGGACCTTGCCCAAGACCGCTGACCGCGGCCCGCGGCACGCGGCACGCAGGTCGTCGTAACAGATGCGACCGCAGGCTGTGCCGCCCAAGCACCCGGAATGCGTGTACGTGCCGGATGAGCCCACCGCGCATCAGTCAGGCTGTCTGTGCCGACCGATCTGGCCGATCGCTCCCAGCGGGAAGGGGGTTGCCCGGCTCTCCTGCTGGAATTGGCTTGTCGGTGGTGGGGTGATCGGAGGCCGACCGTCTCACCGCACGTAGCGCACAGAGCGATGAATAGCACATCCTTCACCTGGGATATAAAGGAGCGGCGCCTACCTCAAGGCCCTCGTGCGGCCGGACGACCTTCTCGTCGCCAACGCGCGGTTCGAGTCCACGAACTGGAGCTCCATCGCAGTGGGGCCACCGCTGGGCGGGGCGGCGATCGGCCTGTTCGGGCCGGTCACCACGGTGGTGGCCGACGCGCTCAGCTACCTGCTCTCCGCGCTGGGCATCACCGCCATCCGCGGCCAGGAAGAAACGCCGCGAAGAACCGCAAAGAGCCCGGTCCGGGCAGGCGCACTGCTCGACGGCTGGCGACACATCATGGGCCACCCCGGTCTACGGCCGCTCTACCTCAACCAAATGCTCGTCGCCGGTCTGATCATGGCCACCGAGCCGCTGCTGGCCGGGCTCCTGCTTCGCCAACTCGGTTTCCCGCCTTGGCAGTACGCCCTCGCCTTCGCCGCACCCTGCCTCGGCGGACTCATCGGCTCGCGATTGGCCCGCCGTGTCGTGGCCCGCTTCGGCCGGCACCGGGTCTTCCGGACCGTCGGCACCCTGCGCGCCGTCTGGCTGATCGGCCTGGTCTTCGTTCATCCGGGCGTCGTCGGCCTCGTCACGGTAATGGCCAGGCGAGTTTCCAGCCCTTCTTCACCAACCGCTCGCGCACGCGCCGCTGTGCGTCACGTGCAGTGGCTTCGGGGACGCCGGGCACGCTCCAGCGGAGGCCGAAGCTACGGACGTCGTTACGTGCCTGACCGATGTGGGCAATGCTCCTCAGCCCTCGGTCCACGGTGTGACGCATGAGTAGCGGTACCCAGGTGACGTCGGGAGCACCTACGAAGTGGGGGCGCGACCACGCTACCGGTCACACGTGACTGCCCGTCACATGTGCTGCATCCACACGTTGGGCTCCACGTAGATGCCCTGATCGCTGTCCTTGTCGACATGGAGCAGGCTGAGCCCCTGCGGGATGACGTAATCGCCCGGCTCCGGGAAGGCCATTCCCGTCCACTGCTCCCATTCGGAGACCGTGCCGGTCATAGTCTGCGAGGCCGGGGCGGCGGCGATGATGCGCGCGCCGAGACGTTGGTGGGTACGGATCCAGGGGTCGAGCGAGGTACCGTCCGGGCGGGTCCATCCCATGAATGACTCGATAGGCGCCAGCGGATACTGCGACTTCAAGGTTGGGCGAACCGGGGCGAGCACCCGCGGCCAATTCTGCTCCACGGCGAGTCGCCGCAGCGCAGTGAGCGTCTCCCCGGCCAGGCCGCGGCCCTTGAGGGAGGGTGTGACCACGGCGCCGCAGATCACCAGGGTGTCGGGCTCGATGCCCTGCTCGCGGTTCTCGACGGCGCGAACAATGGCGTCCGTGTAGCCCGAGGGCAGCGTCTTCGCATTCCCGTCCCAGCGGATCGGTATCCCCCAGCCGGTGGCGACCGGCACGCCGCGCTCGTCGACGAGCATGAGGTTGAGCTCCATGAACCACTCCCGGACCCGGCCGATGTACTGCTTGGCCAGCCGGTCAGCGGTGATGAACTCTGGGAATCCCTCGCTGAACAGCTCTTCCAACTGCTCGTCGGGCCACTCGTGCGCGTCAAACAGCTCCGTGATCAACTTCATGGGCGGTTTGTAGCGCATCTCAGCTCACACTGGCTAGGCGGACCGGCACCGCGATGTGCTGTGCTGCGACGCTGCCTGACCGAGTGGGGCTGACTCAGTTCAGGACTGAAGGCGAGGACCCAGATCTTCTGAGTGGCATCACACGCGATCCTCCGCAGGCGGCTGGAGCCCGACCTGTGGGCTCTACCAGCGCCTCTCGTATCCGGCACTGCGTTTGCCGACCGCAGGTCCAGGGTGTGAGCTGGTGGGAGGTATGGCAATCACGGACTGGGTGGTGTCGGCCATGGGACGGCCCGCGTTGTTCGACGACACAATGCTTGAGGATCCCTACGCACGGTATGCGCTGCTGCGAGAGACAGATCCCGTGTACTACGCGAGTCAGGTCGGAGCGTGGATCGTCACTCGGCATGACGATGTCGAGCGGGTTCTCAAGGACCCGTCCTTCTCGTCAGTGATCACCTTCGAAGCCTCTGCGGCGACGCGCGACCCGCTACGGCACCTGTATGCCTTCGTCCACTCCAGCCTCGTCTTCTCCGACCCGCCCGATCACACCCGCCTGCGGCACCTGGTGAGCAGAGCCTTCACCCCAGCCAGTGTTGGCCGTCTGCGGCCTTGGATCGAGCAAACCGTGGATGAACTGCTCGACGGGGCCGAGCCCCGGGGCCGGATGGATTTCGTCGCCGATTTTGCCGCGCCCCTGCCCCTACGGGTCCTCGCAGGGGTGCTCGGCATGACGCTCGACCCGGTGGAGCAGCGGCGGCTGAAGGACGCGTGTGACAACTTCCTTCTGCCATTCGGACGCGACCCGGCAACCCTCGCGGACGACGAGACCGCACGGGCCGCGCGCGCCGGCGACGCGCTGGCCGGGGCTGTACGGGAGGCCCTCGATCAGGCGCAGGACCGTCCGGAGAGCCTGCTGTCCACCCTTGCCGGGGCCTCGGAGGACGGTGACCGGCTCAGCCGCGACGAACTCTTCGCGACCGTGGTGCTCTTCCTCATCGCCGGTCACGAAAACCTCACCAGCCTGCTGTCCAACGGACTGGTCGCCTTGCTGCGTCACCCCGGCCAGCTGCGGTCGCTGCGGGACGACCCCACGCTCTGGCCGGCGGCCGTGCGCGAGCTGCTTCGTCTGGTCGCGCCCAACCAGTTCATCCGCCGTTCCGCCACCATGGACTCGCGAATCGGTGACGTGAATGTGCGTAAGGGCGATGCCGTTGTCCTGGTGCTTGCGAGTGCCTGTCGTGATCCCTCCGTTTACCCCGACCCCGACCGGTTCGACATCAACCGCGAGAGAGAATGGCCGATTGCCCTCGGCCGCGGCATCCACTACTGCGTCGGTGGACCACTCGCCCAGATCGAGGCCGAAACCGCGTTCAGCCGCCTGTTCACCAGGCTGCCGACCATTCGCCTGGACACGGAACACATCGAGTACGCCAAGAACTTCAATGTCAGGCTCGTCGCACGGCTTCCTGTCACGTGGTGATGCAGCCTGTCAGCCGAAGAACCTGACCCGCCAGGCGGGGTGGCTGGCGTCGCCCGCCGGAGTCGACACTGCGAGGGTGACGACTCGCCAGCAAGTAGAGTGCAGGCTGCTTCATTCGAAGATCAGGGGGACTTGTGGCATTCCCGTTCGACCCGAAGGATCCGCTGCCCGTTCCGTTGTCCACGGACGCGGCGGCGGACGTGCTGGAACAGCGCCGGGCGCTGCTGCCCGAATGGATTGAAGCCAGTCGAGCCCTGCTCGTCCGGCTGGGCGAGCTGTCCCGATGGGACCCGCCCGAGATGCTTCTGGAATCGCCGAGCCACGGCCTCATGCACATGAGCACGATCAGCTCCTGTGGAGACCTCGCTCCGTTCGAGATGATCGGCTACAAGCCCTTCGACCTGTATCTGACCGTGTACTGCGCCGAGTACATGTTCAGCGACGTCGGCGGCACCTGGGTACTCGACGAGGACACCGGGTCGCCGACCTTGGGCCGTTTCCTCATCGGCGGTTACGACGGCGATGCGACGGTGGACGTGTATGAGGCCGTGACCGCGTTCCTGAAGGAACCCGAGGGCCGTCAGCTGAGCTCGCTCCTGGAAGCCCTGCAAGGGGCCATGGGCGCGCCTGTGGGCGTCCACGACACCTCATACCCATGAGGTGACCTTCCGGACGCGACCGGGAGAACGGTTGGGTAAGGCCGGTCTCCCGGGATCAACGTCGGCAAGTCGTTCCGCTGCTCCGGCGCGGTGAGCGGCAGAAGGTGATGGGTGGCTCCGGGGAGCAGTGCCACCTCGAACTGTGGTGGATCCGCGAGGCTGGTTCGGCACGTGGTCGAGTGCGGCATCAACGAGCGGTTGCGGCGTACTGGTTCGCCCACAACTCGAACACCCGTACTCGCCGACCGCAGGTCGGATTCACGGTCTCATGGACCGGATGCATCCCCAGCTTGGTCGTGATCCGTTCGGAGGCGGCGTTGCCCGCTTGAACGATGCTGACGATGCGCTCCAGTCCTCGCTCTTCGAACCCGAACCGTACTGCGGCAGTAGCGGCCTCGGTGGCCAAGCCCTGTCCCCAGTGGGAACGTCCCAGCCGCCAGCCGACCTCGACCGTCGGCAGCACCTCCGGCAAGTAGGTCGGCACCGAAAGGCCGGTGAACCCGGCCAGCTCACCAGTGGACCGGATCTCCACCGCGAACAGACCGAAGGTCTTTGATTCCCACTCCCCCTCCCATGCCTGGATCCCGTCGCGCGTCTGCCGCTCGTCACGGACGCTGCCGTCACGGATCCACCGCATGACCTCGGGGTCGGCATTGATGCCGGCCATGGGCGCAACGTCATCCTCGCGCCAGCGACGTAGGATCAATCGAGGAGTCTCCAGTGTGACCATCCAATTATTTTGGATCACGTCACCGGGCAGGGCCGGCTGGGGTGCAAACCGGGGTGAGCACTCGCCGTACAGCGGTCCCCTTCAAGGGCGGCTTCCGTCGGCCGTACGGGATGAAGGGTCAGTGGGGGAATGCCCGCGGCGGTCGCTGACGGGGCAGCGTGGTGCGGAACTCCTCGATCACGGAACTCACCTGGCGCATCAGAGAAGTCCGTTCCAGCAGACCGAGGTAGAGATTGCGGCGGGCCAGTCCGGGCAGGTCCACACAGAAGTACAGTGCCATCAGCGGGTTGACGAACAGCTCACCGTCCTTGGTTCTTTCCGTGAACCGGACGTCGCCGAAGTCACCACGCACGGCGGCGGCGACGGATCCGTTCACGATGCTCGGGTGGCTCGCGGTGTGGCGCTGGGCGTGCGCCACCGCGTCGAGATACAACGCGCCCTCCCGCGCCGCCCCGAGCAGCGAGAAAGCGCCGAGATAGGCGCCGTCCCGGTCCAGGGCGGCCAGGTTCTCCAGCACGAGCGAGTGGTTCACACCGTGATACGCGTCCACTCCGAAGCCGAGGCAGGCCACCAGCCGATGCGGGACCTCGTCGAGCCCGCCCACGGCGGCCAGGCTGGCCATGTCCTCCTCCGGGGTGCCGAGGCCGTGTTCGTCGCCGCGCATCAGGATGTCGGTCCCGCCGTCCACCAACACGACCGCGTCGACACCGCCGAGATGCGTGATCAACTTCCGGTAAGCCGCCCGCAGCGGACCGACCCCGATGCTCGGGAAGGCGTACACGGTCGAGGGCAGATCCTGCGTCACGAGCCACTGAGCGAGGGTCCGTTCAGGGAAGTAGTCGCCGCGCAGGGGTGTGTCGGGTCCGACGGCCGCGACGTCCTGGTCCACCCAGACATCGAGGTCCAGGCCGTACAGGTCGGCGAAGGACAGGTTGGCGAGGTGCACCTCCTTGCCCGCCGACCACAGCGCGAGCGCGAGCGGCAGACCCGCGTATACGTCGAAACCGCCACCCGCACCGGCGATGAGCACCCGTCGCGCGTCGCGCAGGCGGGTGAAGAAAGCGGGCTCCCCCAGAGAGATCACCGCAGGACGGTAGCAGGAGGGCGAGCCGGCACCCAGCCCGAATTCACCCTGCAGCACCTGCGGCCTGACGCTCACATCGGCGTCTGACTTCTCGTCACAGGCTCAGGGAAGCGGAGTCGCTGGGGCTGAAGGTGCGGCGGTAGGTGGCGGGTGAGACGCCGAAGGTCGCTCTCATGTGGGCGCGCAGGGAGTTCGCGGAGCCGAAGCCGGAGCGGTGGGCGACCAGGTCGATCGACAGGTCGGTGGTCTCCAGCAACTGCTTGGCCAGTTCCAGGCGTTGCGCGGTGAGCCACTGCACGGGGGTCATGCCGACCTCGTCCCGGAATCGGCGGGTGAAGGAGCGCAGGCTCATCCGGGCGTGTTCGGCGAGGCGGTTCAGGGAGAGGGGTTCGCCGAGGTGCTCCAGGGCCCAGGCGCGGGTGGCGGTGGTGGTGGCGACGGTGGGTTCGGGGACCGGGCGGTCGATGTACTGAGCCTGCCCGCCGTCCCGCCAGGGCGGTACGACGCACATGCGGGCGGCGCGGTTGGCGGCGGCGGCGCCGTGGTCGCGTCGGATCATGTGCAGGCACAGGTCGACGCCGGCGGCGACGCCCGCGGAGGTCAGGACGTCGCCGTCGTCCATGAAGAGGACCTCCTCGTCGACCTTGACGCGGGGGTAGGCGCGGCGGAACTCGGGGGCGAGGTTCCAGTGGGTGGTGGCGGGCCGGCCGTCGAGGAGTCCGGCGGCGGCCAGGACGTAGGAGCCGGTGCAGATGGACACCAGGCGGGTGCCGGGCCGGATGCCGGCGATGGCCGCGGTGACCTCGGGCGGCAGTGGGCCGCCGCGGCCCAGCTCGGGCATGGCGTGCGTGGGCGGGACGATCACGGTGTCGGCGGCGGCCAGGGCCTCGGGGCCGGCCGCGGGCTGCACGGTGAACCCGGCGTCGCTGAGCACCGGGGCGCCGTCGGCGGTGCAGACGGTGACCTCGTACAGCGGGCTTCCGTCGGTGGCCAGGACGGCGCCGAAGACGCGGGAGGGGATGCCGAGCTCGAAGGGCGGGACGCCGGGCAGGGCGAGGACGGCGATGCGGTGCGGTCCTGGTGCCGCGCCGGCGCGGACGAGGTGGTGGTCGGTGGGCGGCCACTGCTTCTCGCTCATGGCCAGATCCTGTCACATAGTGGCCAAACGGCCAACACCGTGAGGGGGGCGGGTGCCGGATCGTGGACTGCGTCGCGCCGGGAACGGTCCGGGCGGCCACCTTCGATCGAGATGAATGAGTGAGGCGGACAGCATGCGTGCAGTGGTCGTGGAGCAGTGGGGCGGTCCGGAAGTGCTCGTCGAGCGCGAGGTCGCCCGGCCCGAGCCGGGGCTGAACGAGGTCCTGGTCCGGGTCCACGCGGCCGGAGTCAACCCGGTGGACTTCAAGACCCGGGCCAGTGGCGCTCTGATCGAGTGGGGCGAGATCCCGGCGGTCGGCTGGGACGTCTCCGGCACCGTCGAGGCCGTCGGGCCGGGCGTGGGGATGTTTCGCCCCGGGGACGAGGTGTACGGCATGCCGATGTTCCCGCGGCAGGCCGGCGCCTACGCCGAGTACGTCGTCGCCCCGGCCCGTCACCTCGCGCCCAAGCCGGCGAACCTCACCCACGTCGAGGCGGCGGCGCTGCCGCTGGCCGCGCTGACCGCCTGGCAGGCCCTGGTGGACACCGCCGGTGTGCGCGCCGGTGAGCGGGTGCTGGTGCACGCGGCGGCCGGCGGGGTCGGCCATCTGGCCGTGCAGATCGCCAAGGCTCGTGGCGCCTACGTCATCGGCACGGCCAGCGCCGGCAAGCACGACCTGCTGCGGGAGCTCGGTGCGGACGAGGTGATCGACTACCGCACGGTCCGCTTCGAGGACGTGGTCGAGGACGTGGACGTGGTGCTGGACGGGCTCGGCGGTGAGAACGCCGAGCGCTCCGTGACGGTGCTGCGGGCGGGTGGTCGGCTGGTCACCCTGCCCGGACCGGACGACGTCCCTGCCGACCTCCCCGATCACGTGCGGGCGATCTGGATGCTGGTCGAGCCCGACCACCTGGGCCTGCGCGAGATCGCCGCCCTGGTGGAGAAGGGCGCACTCAAGCCCGTCGTGGAGACCGTCGTACCGCTGGCCGAGGCCGCGAAGGCGCACGCGATCGGCGAGCAGGGCCGCACCACCGGGAAGATCGTCCTCAGCGTGGACTGACCGCATCCCGCCGGACAGTGGTCAAGAGTGGCCACTCGAGCATGTCGGAGCCCTGGGCGCATCGGCCCAGGGCTCCGGGCGAGTGAGGTCAGTTGGCTGCGGCGGAGGGACGGGACGCGGTCTGCGATGAGACCGGGAGGGCCCGATTCTCCGTCAGGAGGTCTTCGCTGCCGGGCCGGTCATCTCACTGCGAGGGGCGAGTGCCTTCCAGAAGGCGTAGTGGTGGTCGGCCGCGAAGTCGGTCTGGCCGGTGCGGCCGGAGGCGAGCCGCTGCACGTACGGGCTACTGGTCGTGAAGCGCTTCCAACGTGGCGTTCCGTGCCCGTTCACGTGCCCGGTGCTCGCGAACCGGCTCCAGTAGGCGATCACCGTGTCCGACAGGCCGGCTTGCTCGGCGTCGAGTGGCTCGAACAGGTCGTTCTCGAAGAGGTAGGCCAGGTCGATCATGTGGCCGCTGCCGAGCGGGAAGCTCTTCGGCCGCGGCACGTTCTTGAAGTAGGGGGCGTCGGCTTCGGCGAAGTCGTAGGCATAGACGGGGGTGTGGCGGGCCAGCGCGCGCTGGGTGTCGAGTGCCGCGGTCGACCACTCGGAGTCGGTCAGTACGGCCGACAACGCGGCCCCGGGCGCCGGGTGGTTCGCGACCGGGTACTCGGCCAGGACCGCGGGAGCGTCCTTCCCGAACTCCTCGGTGACCTTCTCGGCGTACCCCTCGGCGGTCAGCGGCTCCCCCGTCATGATTTCGTCGAGTCCGGCCAGTCCGCTCATCTCGTCGTGAGTGGAGCCGTGCAGTACTGGCACACGGGCGAACCGGCCGGCGGCGATCGCCCGCGACGGGGCTTCGGGCAACAGCGTGCCGTCCACCACTGGCCGGTAGCCTTCGTGCCCTGAGGCGGACGCCTTGATGAGCTCGGCGGTGGATCTGCGCCGCAGGCAGGAGTCCGCGGTGCGGGGCTCGTCGCAGCCCGCGGATTCGGCGACGGCGCGGCCGTTGGTCTCCGCCTGTGCGCGGGTGACCGAGCCGTCCGGTCCGACGCAGCCCGCACTCTGCACGATCGCCTTGCTGAAGAGCCCGCGGGCTCGGGGCGAGACCAGCTGGGCGCAGACGCTGTAGCCGCCGCCCGACTGCCCCATGATCGTGACGTTCCGGGGGTCGCCGCCGAAGGTTCCGGCGTTGCGGTTGACCCATTTCAGTGCGGCCTGCTGGTCGAGAAGGCCCAGGTTGGCGGGTGCGCGCAGGCCGGGTGCGGAGAGGAAGCCGAACGCTCCGAGCCGGTAGTTGATGGTCACGACCATCGCTCCCTGCCGCGCTGCGGCCAGCTTGGCCGCGCGGTAGGTGGCGCCGTCGCCGTAGGTGAAGCTGCCGCCGTGGATCCAGACGATGACCGGCAGCCTTTCCGTCGTCCGCCTGGCCGGAGTCGTGACGTTCAGGTAGAGGCAGTCCTCGCTGCCGCCGTCCTCGATCGAGATGGGCTGGTCGGTGGGCTGCGCGCAGGCGCTTTTCGGGGCGCGGGCGTCCAGCGGCGACGACCAACGGCGGACCGGCTGAGGCTCCTTCCACCTGCGATCGCCGGTGGGCGAGGCCGCGTAAGGAATGCCCTGGAAGGTGCGGACTGCGCCGGCGGGCGTGCCCTGGACCGGGCCCTCGGCCGTCATCACCCGGAGGGGGACGTCTTGGGTGCTGGGGTGTGCGGAGAGTGAGCCGGCCGTGATCAGCGTGGCGGCGAGTGTGGCGGAGACTGTGGCCGCGGCAAGGACCGCTGTGCGGGGTTTCGTGGTGCTCATCTGGGCTCCCGGGCTCGGTGTGGTCTTCGGCGCTCGGAACGGTAGCCAGGATTTGGGCAAACGCGCAAGACGTTTGCCTAAGGCGGATGCATAAGGCGTTTGCCTGAGGCGAGCGCCTGGTGCAAACGCGCAGGTGGTTGCTATGGTCCGCGTCATGGGAAACCGGGAGAAGCTGCTGGAGGCCGCCAGGCAGTGCCTCTTCAGCAAGGGCTACGAGCGCACGACGGTCCGCGACCTCGCCTCCGCGGCGGGTGTGAGCATGGCGGCGATCGGCTATCACTTCGGCTCGAAGGAGGCGCTGCTCAACCAGGCGCTCTTCGAGGCTCTCGACTCGGGGGGCCAGGCCTTCGGGCCGGCGGCGGGCGACGACGACCTCGGCGCGCTGTGGCGTCGCCTGATCGAGGCGTTCTCAGCCAACAAGACCTTCTGGATCGCCAATCTGGAGACCGTGCTGCGCGCACAGCGCGATCCGGAACTGCGGGAGCAGATGGCCGCCGGACTGCAACAGGGACGCAGCGGCATGGCGCGAGAGGTCACCGGAACCGCCGAGGCCGAGCTGTCCGACGCGACGATCCGCAGCCTCGGCTCGGTGCAGCTCGCCCTCGTCAGCGGCCTGATGATGCAACATCTCACCGACCCCGAGTCCGCGCCCACCGCCGACGAGGTCCTGACGGGTCTGCGGGCGCTGGCCGCCCACCTGCCCGAGGAGGCGTGAGACCGCTCCCCCGAGGGCCGGGGCGATGGGCCGACCACTGCTAAGCCGGGGGCCCAACTCGCGGAAGCCGCCCCCCTTTACACGTCTTGTATCGAGTGTTTGACACAAGATGCCGACCAGGGCATCTTGTACCCATCACTTGACACAAGAGGATCCGGGGGGATCTCCATATGCTCGACACCGTCCCGCTCCGGTCCCGTTTCCTCGACCACGCCGACCACTACGCCCGCTGGTCCGGTCTGGCCATCGGCATCGTGGCGGCACAGCAGTTGGTCACGATGGAGAGCGGCGACATCACGATGCCCCTCGTGTTCGCCATCACCGCTTTCGGCCTGTGCGCGGTGGGCGGTGTCCTGTTCGGCGACGCCCTGACCCTGCGCACCCAGGAAACCGTACGCTCCGCGAGTCTCACCCCGCGCCTGGTCCGCGACCAGGTTCCGCCCCGCATGGCGCCGTTGCTCCTTGTGCAGGCGGCATCCCTCGTCACCCTGCTGGTGATCGGAGCGGTCACCGCCTCCTCCGAGCCCGACCGGATCGGCAGAGCGGGGCGTGTCATCACCGTCACCTGCGAAGGGCTGCGCACCTCCCTCGGTCCGTGGCCCGGTCTGTACTACAGCGGCCCGATGTTCGCCGCCCTCGCGGTCGGAACCCCCATCTGCGCCTGGGCCCTGCGCCGCATCGCCCACGGCCCGGGCGACGACCAGCAGCGCCGAGACCGCGCGTGGGCGATCACCGGAGCCTGGGGGCTGCTGGTGTCCAGCCAGGTGCTGCTCGTCGTGGTGATGATCTTCGTCGCGCTCACGGAGAATGCCTGCGCCGGTCCCCTGGGCGCCGCCACCCTCGTGGTCACCTTCCCCCTGGGCCTGCTGAGCCTGTTCTCCTTCGGATGGTCCCTGGTCACCGTGGTGGCACCCCGGGCGGTCGACGACGAGGCAGCGGGCGAGGGGGGTTTCGCCGGTGAGTGACCCTGCCGTACACGTCGACACCACCAGCCAAGTACCGCCGTACGAGCAGATCCGTGCACAGCTGGCCGCCCTGATCCGGACCGGCCGGCTGGCCGAGGGCGAGCGGCTGCCGACCGTACGTCAGCTCGCCGCCGACCTCGGTCTGGCGCCGGGCACCGTGGCTCGCGCCTACCGCGAGCTGGAGGGCGCCGAACTGATCCGTACCCGTCGTGGCGCGGGCACCCGGGTCGCGGCGCTCCCGTCCGCGCCGTACGCGCACGATGCCGGCCACCTCACCACTCTGGCCCGGGACTTCACCTCCGCCGCCCGAGCGCTGGGCGCCGACACGGACGACATCCTGGCCGCCGTGCGCGACGCCCTGGACCCGGGGCCCGCCCCCGCTTCGGCCACCGCCGACAGCGGAAGAGGCGGCCCCGAGACGGTCGAGGCGTCGGCACACGTCACAGGCTTGAGCAGCAAACGTTAGTAACTGGCCGTCGTCGAACGGCTCTAGGAACGGGTTGCGGTCGCGCAGTCGTTGTCCGTGGGCGTCGTGCCGTCGCTCGTGTCGATCGGCTTGCTGCGGTCGTACGGATCGACCCGAGTGGGGTCGGCGGGCTGCTCGTCGGCCGTGCCGAAGGGCGGCACGAAGTAGCCGGTCGGGGCCGAGCAGCCGCCGTTGGTCATGTCGAGCGTGTACGAGACGAGGGACATGGTGCCCGGTTCGGTGATGACCTTGGCGGGGTCGTCCCAGCTCATCACCACCTCGCGCCGCACGATCGTACGGACGACCTCGGCGTCCCGCCCGCTGTCGCCGGCCGGGGTCACGGGATACACGAAGGTGACGTCCGCCGTCACCTCGACCGCCCCCCGTTTCCCCTCCTGATACATGAGCCGGCCGCGCGTCTTGACCACGTCACCGACCAGCCGGGTCTGCCCGGGCCGGAAGCGGCTGAACAGCAGCAGCGGGTCCGTCTCCGGAGTGGGCGCCGTCGACGAGAGGGCGGTGCGGAGATAGTCCTGGACGTCCTGCTGGTGCGGGTTCAACAGGGCGATCGCCTTCGTGGGCCGCTCGCCACGCAGCACACGGGAGTCGAGCCCGGCGGCCACCAGGAAGTCCCGGCTCTGGCGCAGCGCCCGCTCGACCTGAGCAGTGTCCATCCAGCCGGTCGCCTTCGCCGGCGGCACCGTGATGCCTGCCGCTCCGTCCGCCCAACGGGCCGCAGGTGAACCCCGGAAGGGTTCGGCGAGGGTAGGGCGCCCACTCGGCCCGGCTCCGGGCGCCTCCCGCGGACGTTGCGACTCGGCGGCCAACGGCCCCCCGTCCTGCCCGGCGTCATCACCACCGAACCAGCCGACGACCTGCTGCGGGAGCAGCGCCACGGCCAGGAGGGCCACTGCGGCCACCAGCCCGGTCACGTACCAGCCGGTCCTGCGCCGGGGCCGGGCCGGTGAGCACGTACGCCAGCCCTCCGGCTGCCCGGAGCGCTCCCGCAGCCGCCGCCCCACCTCACGAGCACGCGCCGACGGCTCCACCGGGGCCCCGGCCGCGCCCTTCACCGATTCGCTGAGGAACCGCTCCCACTCCTCGTCGGGCACCGACGACCCGTCCTGCCCCCCAGACCCGCTCACACCGACTCCGTCCTCGCCTGATTTGCCCGATGCCCGATGGCACGCGGGCCCTTTCGCTCGACCCTCTGATCAATGACATGCACTGTCGATCGAGAACAGTCCGCATGATCGCATGCGCTTGCTGCCGCCTGCCGGGCGGTGGGGGAAGTCAGGGTCGGCGGGCCGTCCGCTACTGACCGGCGCCCAGAAGTGGTTCGCAGTCCGGCGCGCAGTGGTGGTTCGCTGCCGCCGATGTCAGGCCTTCCGGATCCGGTCGGCGATCTCCGGCCTCGCCGCGAACCCGGCCGCCCTGTATGTGGCGACGCCGCCGACGTTGGAGCTCGGCGTGCACACGCGCACGCTCGACGAGCCCAACTCCCGCAGTGCGGCGGCCCCGGCGACGGTGATCGCCCGGCCATGGCCGCGCCCGCGGTGGTCCGCGTGGACGCCCATCGGCTCGACCAGTCCCGGCTTCCCAGGGCCGGCCGACCAGACCGTCACCACCGCCGTGGCGTTGCCCTGGTCGTCGTAGGCACCCAGGCATCGGGAGTCGGCGTAGAACGGTGCCGCGGACATCTTGTGCCGGTATTCACGCGTGGGCTTCGTGGTGTCGAACGCGGACCGCAGGACGTCCGCGAAGTCCTGTGCCTGCTCCGGGCCGATCTCCTTGATCCGCACGCCGGGGTCCTCCACCGCCTCGGCGAGGTCGCGGAAGAGCGGCGTCCACGGCTCGTCGACGCCCCAGCCCTCCTCGGTCAACAGGTCGTGGAGCAGCACACCTTGCGGCGCCTCGACGGACACCGCTCCTTGCGGCAGCACACCGCGCTCGGGCAGCGAGAAGTCCTCGACGAGCCGCCGCGCCAAGTCCTCGTCCTGTAACGCGTCGGGAGCGACCGTCATTCGCACGAGCGTCGGCGAATCCAGCATTCCGACGGCGAGGATCCGTCCGTCCCGGCTCCAGGTCCGCATCGCCGCGGCCGTCTCGGCCGTCCCGAACCGGTGGTTCCAGCCGATGTCCCCGGGATGCAGCTGCATCGGTGCTTCGTCGTGCTGCCACTCCCGCAGCACCGCAGTGGCCTGGTGCACTCCGTCGGCCGTCGGCGTCCTCAGCTCGATCGTCATGGACGGGATCCGACACTCCGGTGTCGGCGGCGTGCAACCGATTAACCGACCGAACGCTTCCAGGTGGTCGGCCGCTCCCCCGGCACTGCGGCGCGACAGCTTGCAGCGCTACCCGCTCGCGCCCCACGAGGCCGACGCACTGCTCGGCCGATGTGCATGTCGCGATATAGCGCTAGTCTTCTGGTCGCGCCGCCGGTTGCGTCGCGCCGAGACGTTCGACAGGAGCAGGACGGAAGCATGTCGGGAGAGAATTCACCCACCGGGAAGCCCTCCGGATCCGGCTCGTCGCCCGAGCTTCGGGCCTCTCATGCGGACCGGGACCGGGTGGTGGATGTGCTGCGGATCGCCGCGGGGGACGGCCTGCTGACTGCGGACGAGTTGGACGGACGCCTGGAAGCCGCCCTGTCGGCGCGGACTCTGAGCGAACTCGCCGTGCTCACCGCTGACCTGCCGCCCGTATCGGCTACCGGTGCCATGTCTGAGGCAGAGGTCAAGGACGTGGTCCGGATCGAGCAGGTCCACAGCAGCCCTGTCGAGCGGCTGGGGCGCTGGGTGGTGCCGCGAAGGATGGAGCTCGCGGTGTACTGGTGCGAGGTGACGCTCGACTTCACCGAGGCCGTGATCACGCAGGACACGTTGCGGATCGATGTGGACATGGCCGGGAAGACCCTGACGCTGGTCACGCGGCCGGGCGTCGTGGTCGATACCGATGGTCTGCAGCTCGTGCACAGCAAGGTCAAGTACCGTCAGGATCCGACTCGTTCCGCTGCCTCGGTCACTCTGCGAGTGGAGCTCGTCGGTCAGAAGGCCCATGGCCGCGTGGTGGTGCGGCCTCCGCGTCGGACGTTCGGGGAGTGGCTGCTGCGCAGGCCCAAGTCGCTTCCTGCGGGCGATTGACATCAGTACCCCCTGCTGACGCGTCGTGCAAGGTCACGAAAGCGCCTACGAGGTCGCCGTCACGGGCACGTCCGGTTCCGACGGCGGTCTGGGGCCCGCCGCTCGCGGCAGGCTCAGCACCATCGTGAGGCCGCCGCCCGGAGTGTCCTCGGCTTGCAAGGTGCCGCCGATGGCCTCGGCGAAGCCGCGGGCGACCGCCAGGCCCAACCCCACTCCGGCACCGCGCGGGGCGTCGCCGTAGCGCTGGAAGGGTTCGAAGATGCGGTCCTTGGCCTCGTCGGGGACACCGGGGCCGCGGTCGACGACACGTACCTCGACCCGGTTCGCGATGGCGCTCGCCGAGACCAGGACCGGGGTGTTGGTGGGGCTGTACTTCACCGCGTTCTCGACGATGTTGGCGACGGAGCGTTCCATGAGGCCGCGGTCCACGGCGACCATCGGCAGCGTTTCCGGGATGTCCAGATCGACGCTGCCCTCGGGGACGCCGCCGAGGGCCATCGGGATCACCTCGTCGACGTCGGTCTCGCGGATGATCGGCGTGACGGTGCCGGTCTGGAGGCGGGACATGTCGAGGAGGTTGCCCACGAGGAGGTCGAGGCGGTCGGCGCCCTCCTCGATGGCTGCCAGCAGCTCCGCCTGGTCCTCCTCGGACCATTGGACGTCGTCGGAACGCAGGGAGGTGACCGAGGCCTTGATGCCGGCGAGGGGGGTGCGCAGGTCGTGGCTGACGGCGGCGAGCAGGGCGGTGCGGATGCGGTTGCCTTCGGCGAGCTCCTTGGCCTGGTCGGCCTCCTGCTGGAGACGCCGGCGGTCCAGGACCACGGCGGCCTGTGCGGCGAAGGCGGCGAGGACCCGGCGGTCCTCGGCCGGCGGTACCCGTCCGGTCAGCGCCAGGGCCATGTGGTCGCCGACCGGCACGTCGACGTCCGCCTCCTCAGGGGTGGCACATGGCCGGGGTCCCACGCTCCCGGCGCACGTCCAGGGCGCCACGTCGTTTGCCCGCTCCAGCAGCGCCGCCGATTCCATGCCGAAGGTCTCTCGGACCCGTTCCAGCAGTTCCTCCAGGCTGGTCTCGCCGCGCAGGACGTTGCCGGCCAGGAAGGAGAGGATCTCCGACTCCGCTCTCAGGCGGGCGGCCTGATGGGTGCGGCGGACGGCGAGGTCGACGACGGAGGCGACGGACACCGCCACCCCGACGAAGATCGCGATGGCGACGATGTTCTTGGGGTCGGCGATGGTGAGGGTGCGGACCGGCGGGGTGAAGTACCAGTTCAGGAGCAGCGATCCGGCCGCCGCCGACGCCAGCGCCGGAAGTAGTCCGCCCAGCAGCGCCGCCGCCACCGTGGCCGTCAGGAAGAGCAGCATGTCGTTGGCGAGTCCCACGTCCGGGAAGACTCCGCCGAGCAGCCAGGTCAGCAGCACGGGGCCGCCCACACCGACCAGCCAGCCCCAGATCAGCCGGGACCGGCCGAGGCGGGCGCCCCGGTTGACCGGGAGTCCGCGGCCCTTGCCCGCCTCGTCGTGGGTGATCAGGTGGACGTCGAGGTCGGGTCCGGAGTCGCGGGCGACCGTGGCGCCTACGCCCGGTCCGAAGACGTACTGCCAGCTCTTGCGGCGGGAGACGCCCAGGACGATCTGGGTGGCGTTGACTCCGCGGGAGAAGTCCAGCAGCGCGTCCGGTATGTCCTCGCCGACGACGTGGTGGAAGGTGCCTCCGAGGTCCTCGACGAGCGTGCGCTGGACGGCGAGTTCCTTCGGGGAGGCCGCGGTGAGGCCGTCGCTGCGGGATATGTACACGGCGTGCACCTCACCGCCGGCACCCTTCTCCGCGAGCCGCGCGGCGCGGCGGATCAGCGTCCGGCCCTCCGGCCCGCCGGTCAGCCCTACGACGATCCGCTCCCTCGACCCCCAGATCGTCGACACCCGGTGTTCGCTGCGGTACTCGGTCAGATAGGCGTCCACCCGGTCGGCCACCCACAGCAGCGCGAGCTCGCGCAGGGCGGTGAGGTTGCCGGGGCGGAAGTAGTTCGACAGGGCGGCGTCGACCTTGTCGGGCTTGTAGATGTTGCCGTGTGCCATCCGTCGGCGCAGCGCCTGCGGTGACATGTCGACCAGCTCGATCTGGTCGGCCCGCCGTACGACCTCGTCGGGGACGGTCTCCCGCTGCCGTACGCCCGTGATGGACTCCACGACATCGCCGAGGGACTCCAGGTGCTGGATGTTCACCGTGGAGATGACGTCGATCCCGGCGGCCAGCAGTTCCTCGACGTCCTGCCAGCGCTTGGCGTTGCGGGAGCCGGGGACGTTGGTGTGGGCGAGTTCGTCCACGAGTGCCACGTCGGGTCGGCGGGCGAGGACGGCGTCCACGTCCATCTCGGTGAATGTGGTGTCCCGGTAGTCCAGCTCCCGTCGCCGTACCTGTTCCAGCCCGTGCAGCATCACCTCGGTGCGCGGCCGGTGATGGTGCTCCACGATGGCGACCACGCAGTCGGTGCCCCGCTCCACACGGCGGTGCGCCTCGGACAGCATGGCGTAGGTCTTGCCGACGCCGGGGGCCGCGCCGAGGTAGATCCGGAGCTTGCCGCGTGCCATGTCGTCCCTCGGTCAGCCTTCGAAGCGGTAGCCCATGCCGGGCTCGGTGATGAGATAGCGGGGGTGGGCGGCATCGGTCTCCAGCTTGCGCCGCAGCTGCGCCATATAGACCCGCAGGTAGTTGGTCTTACTGCTGTGGGACACCCCCCCAGACCTCCTGGAGCAGGTGCTTCTGCGTGATCAGCCGTCCCGGGCTGGTGACCAGGATCTCCAGCAGATGCCACTCGGTGGGCGTCAGGCGGATGTCGTGCCCGCCCCTGTTCACCTTCTTGGCGAGCAGGTCGATGGTGAAATCGGCCGTCTCGACGAGCGTCGTCCCGGGTGCGTGCGAGGCGTCCTCGGTGCGGCGGACGGCGGCCCGCAGCCGGGCGAGCAGTTCGTTCATGCTGAAGGGTTTGGTGATGTAGTCGTCGGCTCCGGCGTCGAGCGCGGCGACCTTCTCCTCGGACGCCCGGCGGGCGGAGAGGACGAGGACCGGTACCCGCGTCCAGGACCGCAGGGCCTTGATGACGTCGACGCCGTCCATGTCGGGCAGTCCCAGGTCGAGCAGGACCACGTCGGGCCGGCGGGTGGCGGCCAGGCGCAGGGCGGTGGCACCGTCCGGGGCCGCGTCGACGCCGTAGTGGCGCGCCTGAAGACTGATGACGAGGGCCCGTACGAGCTGCGGATCGTCCTCCACCACCAGCACCCGAGTCATGGGTGTACGCCTTTCCTGTCCTACGTCGGGCTTGTGCACCGCGAGCGGTGCAACCGGTCTCCTCCCTAAGGGAGTTGACGGTCGGGTATCTCTCCCGGACCGCCAACTCCCCTGTGTGTCGCGTAACGCCATCAGCTCTTGGCCAGGAGGTCCTTGAGCGCGATGTTGAGCTCCAGGACGTTCACCCGGGGCTCGCCTATGAAGCCCAGAGTGCGTCCCTCGGTGTGGTCGTCGACGAGCTTCTGCACCTGGGCGACCGGCAGGCCGTTCTTCTCGGCGATCCGGTGGACCTGGATGTCCGCGTACTGCGGGGAGATGTCCGGGTCCAGGCCCGAGCCGGACGACGTCACGGCGTCGGCGGGCACTTCGGCCTGCTCGACCTTGTGGTCGGCTGTCGAGTTGTCCTTGACGACGGCGGCCTTGGCGTCCTTCACCCACTGGATGAGCTCGTCGTCGTCGCCGGACCGGTTGGTCGCGCCGGACAGGATGAGCTTGTACTGGGTGTTGACGCTGTTGGTGCCGAGGCCGTTCTGCGGGCGGCCCTGGAACCACTTCAGGTCGGGCGCCGGGGTCTCCTCGCCGTTCTTCAGCGGCAGGTTGTAGGACTGCCCGATCAGGGACGAGCCGACGACCTTGCCGGTGTGGTCCTTGACCTGGGAGCCGTTCGCCGTGCTGTTGAACAGCCCCTGCGCGATGCCGGTGACGACCAGCGGGTAGATGACGCCGGTGACCAGGGTGAGCACGAGGAGAGCACGCAGGCCCGCCCCGAGCAACCGGGCAGTGTTCGTAACGGAGTTGTTCATGTCCTTCATCCGATCCCGGGGATCAGCGAGATGAGCAGGTCGATGAGCTTGATGCCGATGAAGGGCGCGATCAGGCCGCCGAGACCGTAGACGGTCAGGTTGCGGCGCAGCATCTTGTCCGCGCTGACCGGCCGGTACTGCACGCCCTTCAGAGACAGCGGGACCAGCGCGATGATGACCAAGGCGTTGAAGATCACCGCGGACAGGATCGCGGAGTCCGGCGAGGACAGGCCCATGACGTTGAGCTTGTCCAGGCCCGGGTAGACCACCGCGAACAGCGCCGGGATGATCGCGAAGTACTTCGCGACGTCGTTGGCGATGGAGAACGTGGTCAAGGCGCCCCGGGTGATGAGGAGTTGCTTGCCGATCTCGACGATCTCGATGAGCTTGGTCGGGTTGGAGTCGAGGTCGACCATGTTGCCGGCCTCCTTGGCGGCCGACGTGCCCGTGTTCATGGCCACGCCGACATCCGCCTGGGCGAGCGCCGGCGCGTCGTTCGTGCCGTCTCCGGTCATCGCGACCAGCTTGCCGCCCGCCTGCTCCCGTTTGATGAGGGCCATCTTGTCCTCGGGAGTCGCCTCGGCGAGGAAGTCGTCCACGCCCGCCTCCTCGGCGATCGCCTTGGCGGTGAGCGGGTTGTCGCCCGTGATCATGACGGTCTTGATGCCCATGCGGCGCAGTTCCTCGAACCGCTCCCGCATGCCGTCCTTGACGACGTCCTTCAGGTGGATGACGCCCAGAACGCGGGCTCCCCGGTCGTCCTCCACGGCGACCAGCAGCGGGGTGCCACCGGCCTCGGAGATGCGGTTGGCGACCGTGTCCGCGTCGTCGGCGACGGAACCGCCGCGCTCCTGCACCCAGGCCATCACCGAACCCGCGGCGCCCTTGCGGACCTTGCGGGACACACCGTCCTCGGTGAGGTCGACGCCGGACATCCGGGTCTGTGCCGTGAAGGTGATCCACTCGGCGCCGGCCAGCTCGCCCTGGTGACGCTCGCGCAGGCCGTACCTCTCCTTCGCCAGTACGACGACGGAGCGGCCCTCGGGCGTCTCGTCGGCCAGCGACGACAGCTGGGCCGCGTCGGCGACCTCGGCCTCGGTGACACCCGTGACGGGGACGAACTCGGCGGCCTGACGGTTGCCGAGGGTGATGGTGCCGGTCTTGTCGAGCAGCAGGGTGGAGACATCGCCGGCGGCCTCGACCGCACGGCCGGACATGGCCAGGACGTTGCGCTGGACCAGGCGGTCCATGCCGGCGATGCCGATCGCGGAGAGCAGGGCGCCGATGGTCGTGGGAATCAGGCAGACCAGCAGGGCGACCAGCACGACCATCGTCAGGTGCGTGCCCGCGTAGTCCGCCAGCGGCGGCAGCGTGGCGCAGGCGAGCAGGAAGACGATCGTCAGCGAGGCGAGCAGGATGTTGAGCGCGATCTCGTTCGGCGTCTTCTGCCGGGCCGCGCCCTCGACCAGGTTGATCATCCGGTCGATGAAGGTCTCGCCGGGCTTCGTCGTGATCTTGATGACGATCCGGTCGGAGAGGACCTTCGTACCGCCGGTGACGGCAGACCGGTCACCTCCGGACTCACGGATGACGGGCGCCGACTCACCGGTGATCGCCGACTCGTCGACGGAGGCGACGCCCTCGACGACGTCGCCGTCGCCGGGGATGATGTCGCCGGCCTCGCAGACCACCAGGTCGCCGATCTTCAGCGCGGTGCCCGGAACCCGCTCTTCACCGGACCCGCCGAGCCGACGAGCCACCGTGTCGGTCTTGGCCTTGCGCAGGGTGTCGGCCTGCGCCTTGCCGCGGCCCTCGGCGACCGCCTCCGCGAGATTCGCGAAGATCACGGTCAGCCACAGCCAGGCGCTGATGGTCCAGCCGAACCAGTCGCCCGGGTCCTTGAAGGAGAAGAGCGTGGTCAGCACCGACCCCACCAGGACCACGAACATCACGGGGGACTTGATCATCACCCGTGGGTCGAGCTTGCGGAAGGCGTCCGGCAGCGACTTGACCAGTTGCTTCGGGTCGAACAGGCCGGCACCCACGCGGCCCTCGGCGGGCTTGTGCCCGGTGGGTACGTCGCTGTGCGGCGCCCGGGTCGGAGTGGCTGTGGACATCGAGTCCTCTTGGTTCTCAATACGGGTCGTCATGACGCCAGCCCCTCGGCCAGCGGGCCCAGCGCGAGCGCCGGGAAGTACGTCAGACCGGTGATGATGATGATCGTGCCGACCAGCAGACCCGTGTACAGGGGCTTGTCGGTGCGCAGCGTGCCCGCAGTCTCCGGCACCGGCTTCTGCTCCGCGAGCGAACCGGCCAGCGCCAGCACGAACACCATCGGCAGGAAACGGCCGAACAGCATGCACAGGCCCAGCGTCGAGTTGAACCACTGCGTGTCCGCGTTCAGACCGGCGAAGGCCGAGCCGTTGTTGTTCGAGGCGGACGTATAGGCGTAGAGGATCTCGGAGAACCCGTGCGCCCCGCTGTTGGTCATCGAGTTGCCCGGGGTCGGCAGCGCCATCGCCGCGGCGGTGAAGACGAGCACCAGCGCCGGGGTGATGAGCATGTAGCAGGCCGCCAGCTTGATCTCACGGGAGCCGATCTTCTTGCCCAGGTACTCGGGCGTACGGCCGACCATCAGACCCGCGATGAACACCGCGATGATCGCCATGATCAGCATGCCGTAGAGGCCGGAGCCGACACCGCCGGGCGCGATCTCGCCCAGCATCATGCCGAGCATGGTGATGCCGCCGCCGAGTCCGGTGAAGGAGGAGTGAAAGGAGTCCACCGCGCCGGTCGAGGTGAGCGTGGTCGACACCGCGAAGATCGACGAGGCGCCCACGCCGAAGCGGACCTCCTTGCCCTCGTACGCGCCACCGGCGATGTCGAACGCCGGGCCGTGGTGGGAGAACTCGGTCCACATCATCAGGGCGACGAATCCGACCCAGATGGTCGCCATCGTGGCCAGGATCGCGTAGCCCTGCTTCACCGAACCGACCATGACCCCGAACGTCCGCGTCAGCGCGAACGGGATGACGAGGATCAGGAAGATCTCGAAGAGGTTCGTGAACGGGGTGGGGTTCTCGAAGGGGTGGGCGCTGTTGGCGTTGAAGTAGCCGCCGCCATTGGTGCCCAGCTCCTTGATCGCCTCCTGCGAGGCGACCGCGCCGCCGTTCCACTGCTGCTGCCCGCCCATGAACTGGCCGACCTCGTGGATGCCGGAGAAGTTCTGGATGGCACCGCAGGCGACCAGCACGACCGCGGCGAGCGCGGCGATCGGCACCAGGATGCGGACGGTGCCGCGCACCAGGTCGGCCCAGAAGTTGCCCAGCTCACCGGTGCGCGAGCGGGCGAAGCCGCGCACGAGTGCCACGGCGACGGCGATACCGACAGCGGCGGAGACGAAGTTCTGCACGGCCAGACCGGCGGTCTGCACGACGTGGCCCATGGCCTGCTCGCCGTAGTAGGACTGCCAGTTGGTGTTGGTGACGAAGGACACGGCGGTGTTGAACGCCTGGTCCGGGTCGATGGACGCGAAGCCCAGCGAACCGGGAAGCACACCCTGGAGCCTCTGCAGCAGGTACAGGAACAGGACACCGACGGCCGAGAACGCGAGGACGCCGCGCAGGTACGCGGGCCAGCGCATCTGGGTGTCGGGGTCGGCACCGATGCCCTTGTAGATCCACTTCTCGACGCGCCAGTGCTTGTCGGAGGAGTAGACCTTGGCCATGTAGGTGCCGAGGGGCTTGTAGGCGAGCGCCAGCGCCGCTATCAGGGCGAGCAGCTGGAGCACGCCCGCGAGTACGGGACCCATCTCTTGTCTCAGAACCTCTCCGGGAAGATCAGGGCGAGGACGAGATAGCCCAGCAGGGCGACGGCCACGACCAGGCCGACGATGTTCTCGACGGTCACAGCTTCGTCACCCCCTTGGCGACGAAGGCCACCCATGCGAACGCGGCGATCGTGGTGACGACGAAGGCCAGATCGGCCATCGCGGACTCCTGGAGTGAGGTTCGGAAAGTACGGACGCTTAGAGGAAAGCGCCTCTCTGGCTGGATCCGGTCGTCGTTGACGGCTCCCTTACGGCGGCACCCGCGGCTTTGACGGGACTTTTACGGCCCCTGTTACGGCCCCTGTCCCTGAGCGGTGCTCGAGTGCCGCAGATGCCGCTGGTGACGCTGGAGACGCTCGCCGACGGCGTAGGAGGGGCCGATGCGCGACTGGTACAGGGGTTCCGCGTGCAAAGGATCCGGAAGGCTCCGGTGGTAGCGGGCCGACCGTTTGCTGAGCTGTTTCAAAGAAACAGAAAGGGAGATCCGGCTTGTAAGGAACAAAGGGGGCGGTCAGGAGGTCGGCCGATGTCAACCGGGACACTTCTGGCGATCATCATCCCCATCGCGGCGGTGATCATCGTCGTAGCCTTGGCAACCTTGCTGATGATGCGCCGCCGAAAGCTGCGCGAGCGCTTCGGTCCGGAGTACGAACGCACGATTGAGGATGCCGACAGCCGCACGGCCGGCGAGCGAGAGCTCAGGGCCCGTGAGAAGCGGCACGACTCACTGGAGATCAAGCCGCTGGACAGCGAGGTCAGGGATCGATACACCCGGGAGTGGACCAGCGTGCAGGAAGAGTTCGTGGACCAGCCTGAGGAGGCGGTGCACGACGCCGACCAGCTGGTGACCTCCTTGATGCACGAACGTGGCTATCCGACCCAGGACTTCGACCAACAGCTCAAGGACCTGTCGGTCCAGCACAGCCGCACACTCGAACACTATCGGGCCGCCCACGATGTCGACGTGCTCAGCCGCCGGCACGAGGCGACCACCGAACAATTGCGGGGGGCCATGGTCCACTACCGGGCCCTGTTCGACGATCTACTCACCGACGGCGGCGAACCTCGCCGCGCCGCACCGGCCTGAACCGCTCAACCGGCCGGGCCGCCGCCCAGACCCGGTGCCTCAGGCCTTCCGGGAGCGGAGGAGACATGCAACAGAAGCACACACCGGATGCCGCCACCGCGAGTGGCCTGTCCACGGACGACCTTGCACAGCCTCGCGACAGGTCCACTCACGAGGAGGCCGCGGGAACGCCTGCCGACGTGCCGACGTTCCCCGGGGAAAGCACTGCCACGCCGATCAAGCGCACGGGTGACGAGGCCACGGGAGCCGACGCCGGCGCTCGTGAGGAGGAGGTGGCGGCAGCCGACGATCAGGTCACCCGACGCCAGGACGGGGCCCATTCCGAGGAAGAGGCACCCCAGCTGCTCACCCCGGAAGACGAAGAGGGTTTCCGCACGCGCTGGCACGACATACAGAACACGTTCGTGGACGATCCTCGCGATGCCGTGCACAACGCCGACGCACTCGTCGCCGACGTGATGCAGAGACTGGCCACGACATTCGCCGACCACAAGCAGGAACTGGAAGGACAGTGGAACCGAGGTGAAGAGGCGAACACCGAGGACCTGCGCCAGGCCCTGCGCCACTACCGCTCGTTCTTCAACCGCCTACTGGTGACCTGACGGCCCCACCCCGAACGCCCCACTCACAGGGCGGGCGGTCTCGTCGACCCGTGAGTCGACCATGTCGGCAGCCCCACGCATACACCCTGCCGCGGACAGGTCGATGACGACCGTGTCGGGGACCGGTGACGTAGTCGAACCGACCGACGAGGTCGTTGGAGGAGGCGGAGAACAGCTCGCCGGTGACCCGGTAGACGACCGTGGAGTTGTCGGGGTCCATGATCGCGGTGACCTCGGCGAGGTGGGCGACACGTTTGGCGAAGATGACCATCGCGGTGATGCTGCCGATGACGACACCGATGGCAAGGTTGTGCGTGGCAACCACACACGCCACGGTGACCACGAATCGTCGCCCTCTGAGATCGCCCGGTGGCGATCTCTGCACGAAAGGGGGTCGCGGTGTTGACGCGCAGCACGCGAAGGTCCGGGTCGAAGAGGTGGAGCCCGATCGGGGGCCGGCTGGTCGTCGATCGGCAGGAAGACGGCCGCCCGGTCGGCGGGAAACGCGGCCACTAGATCCCTGGGGTACAGCAGGACCTGCCGCGTCGCCCGCGGCGCACGTCCGTGGTGCGATGGAAGTGGGGGCGGAAGGAGAGCGATCATGCCCGCAGCGAAGCGAACGAGTGTCGCCGCCTCGGTGTCGGTCCGCCCGCTGGTCGAGCCGGACCTGGATCGGGCCGACGAGATCTTCAGGGTCGCTTTCGGGACCTTCCTCGGGGCCCCTGATCCGAAGACGTTCTTCGGCACCGCCGACTACGTCCGCACCCGCTGGGCGGCAGATCCACACGCAGCCTTCGCAGCGACCGTCGAGGACGAGGTCGTCGGGTCGAACTTCGCCGCCAACTGGGGCAGCGTCGGGTTCTTCGGCCCGCTGACCGTACATCCGGATCTGTGGGACCAGGGCATCGGCATGCGCCTCATGGAGCCGGTCATGGCCTGCTTCGACACCTGGGAGAACCGTCACCTCGGCCTGTTCACCTTCTCGCACAGTCCCAAGCACCTCGAGCTCTACCGCCGGTACGGTTTCTGGCCCAGATTCCTTACAGCCATCATGAAGAAACAGGTCACCGTCAGCGCCGCAGTCCCCGGCCGATTGCTGTACGGCGAGCTGACCGCCGCAGAGCGGTCCGACGCACTGAGCCTCAGCCGCGCGCTGACGGGGGCCGTGTACGAGGGCCTGAGCCTGGAGCGCGAGGTCATGGCCACACAGGCGCAGGGGCTCGGTGACACCGTCCTCCTCGAAGGCGCCGACTCCGACCTGGACGGTCTGGCCGTCTGCCACTGCGGAGCGGGGTCGGAGGCCGGTGAGGACGTGTGCTTCGTCAAGTTCGGCGCCGTACGCCCTGGCCCGGACGCCGGCGTCCGGTTCGAACGGCTGCTAAATGCGTGCGAGCAGCTGGCCACCGAGAACGGACTGGGGCAACTGGACGCCGGAATGAGCCTGGCCCGACAGGATGCCTACCGGCGCATGGTCGACCGCGGTTTCCGTACCTGGCTGCTGGGCGTGACCATGCACAAGCCCAACGAACCTGGCTACAGCCACCCGGACGCCTACGTGATCGACGACTGGCGCTGAGTCCACCGCCATATGAGCCGGCATTCACTCCGCGGCGACCGCCGCGCGCATCGCTGGGCGGTGGGCTCGGGCTTCCGGGCGCCAGGTGGTGACCAGAGCAAGGGCCAGGAGCAGTTCGGCGATGTCGCCGCCGTAGTACATGATCTCCGCACCTCCCTGGACCTGGCTGATGGGCGCGTGGACTTGGACCCAGAAGCCGCCGTACATCAGCTGGGCGATCACCGCGTGCCCCGCGATGGCGACGCCGAGGTAGACCAGCCGTGCGCGTACACCTGGCCGTCCTGGACCCGGGTCCGGACCGGCGATGACGTAGGCGAACAGAATCCCCGACAGCAGGAAGTGCGCGTGCAGCGGCCAGTGCGCCACCGGATTGCTCGAGATCGCGTTGTAGAGAGGCGTGAAGTAGAGCACGGCGAGGCTGCCCGTGGACAGCGCCAAGGCGACCAACGGGTGAGCGATCACTCGGACGGGCGGGCTGTGCAGTACGGCGGTCAGGCGCCGCCCTCCGGCCGCGGGCAGCGTGCGCAGGAGGAGGGTGACAGGGGCTGCCAGAACGAGCGCGAGCGGCGCGTACATGCCGATGAGCATGTGCTGCACCATGTGGCCGCGGAAGTCCTCGTGGGCGAAGCGCACCATCGGCGGCAGAACCGCCACGCCGAGCAGGAAGATGCCGGCCAGAAAGGATGCCGTCCGCCATCTGCTCCAGCCCAGGGCGCTGTTACGGCGGCAGGCGCGGCGAGCCAGCAGGACGTAGGCGACGGCCGCGGCGAGCAGCGCGAGCGCGGGCAGCAGTGACTCCAGGTCGTTGCCGGGCGTCGTGTGGCCGTCCACGGGCATGTTGTGGTTGTGGTCCATCAGGCGCCAAGGCCGTCACGCTGCTCGCCGGCGTCGAGGGGCCGGCCGCTGCGCTGGAGCAGGAAGCCACCGACGACCAGAACGGCGCCCATGAAGAGGAAACCGAGGTCCCACCAGACCTGGCCGTCACCGGCGTACACGTGATGGATGCCGAGGATGTGATGGTCCATCACACCTTCGACCAGGTTGAACAGGCCCCAGCCGACGAGCATCCAGCCCCACAGGACCCGGGAGCCCCACACCCGCAGCCGATGGTGGGTGACCCGCGAGTACAGGATCGCCAGTCCGATCAGTACCGCGAGCCAGCAGACGGTGTGGAAGATACCGTCCCACAGGGTGTTCATCTCCAGGCCGGAAACGGTGTGAGGGTTGTAGTACCTCAGCCCGATGCGGTCCTGATTCGTGCTGCTGAGCATGTGGTGCCAGCGCAGCAGTTGATGGAGCAGGATCCCGTCGAAGAAGCCGCCCATTCCCACCCCGAGCACGATGCCCGGCCCGCGCAATCTCACAGTAGGCGCGATGCCCGCCCGAGCCTCATCCGCAGTGTTGGCCATCGCTCGTCTCCGCTCCTCGCCCGGGTACGTACGCGACAACTTCTCAGAGCAGCCGGGCGATCCGTAAGCGAGCAATCTTGCCAGGAGCGCCGTTGACAAGGATCGAGCCACCCCGGCTCGGGCTGTAGGGGGCCGATGCGAGAGGTGGCGCTATCGCCTGCCAGGTGTTCCTTCGTGCCTGTCCAACTCGGTCAGCAGTCGGCGCAGTGAGTCTCGGGTGGCGCGGATTTCCTCGACGGGAATGGCCGCGAACAGAGCGCGATGGAGCGTCGTGGCCCTGTCATTGAGACGGGCGAGTGACTCCTCACCCCGAGGCGTGAGGGTGAGGAGAGGGGAACCTCGGTGATCCGGGTTGGCCGTATAGGCGGCGAGTCCGAGCGAGGCGAGATCGTTGGCGACCCGCTGGATGTTCTGGCGACTGACACCGAGGCGGCGAGCGGCCTGCGGGATGGTCAGCGGTTCCTCGGACACGACGCTCAGGACCTGCCATCGGGCTTGGGTGAGCCCCTCGGCAGCCGCGGTCTGATCACCCAGCCGACGCAGCGCCCCCGCTGCCTCCAGTACGTCCGCGATCAGCAGGGCTGTCTCGTCGGGCATCGCACACACTCCTCTATTGACAATAGATTGTCAGTCTAGCAACATGTTGCCTGTTACGGAAACACCCACCCCGAGGACAGGCCATGCCCAAGATCGACCTCTACCGCAATGTTCATATGGGGCAGCGAGCGCGACTCTTCACCCTTGCCACCGAGCTCGGCGCCGCGGACATCTCGTCCAGCGGCTGTGCCGCCGATCAGGCGGACCGCTGTCTCGCCATGACGCGGGAGCTGCGCGAACACGCCGACCACGAAGACACCTTCATCCACCAGCTGCTGCGGGAACGAGCACCGCAGGCAGCGGACGCGCTGGAAGCCGAGCATGTGCGCCTGGACGCGGCCTTCGTCGCCCTCGACGAGCGGGCGCGCGAGCTTCCGAGCGCACCGGCCGAGGATCTGCCGGAGGCGCAGCACGCGCTCTACCTGGCCCTGAACGACTTGATCAGTGCGTACCTCGCGCATCTGCACGCGGAGGAGACCGTCGCGATGCCGGCACTGTGGAGTCATGCCGGCGCCGAGGAACTGGAGGCGGTGATGTCCGCCTTCCGTGCGTCCCGCACCCCCGAGGAGGCCCTCACCGACCTCCGCAGGATGCTGCCCGCCCTGCCGCCCGCGCCCCGGGCCGCGATCGTCCGCGATGTCGTGGAGAACGCCGTACCCGGCCGGGCGGACGACACGCTCGCCGCGGTGTCCAGCACCCTCGGCCCCGACCAACGCCACCGGCTGTACGAAGACCTCGCCCCGGTCCGAGACGTCGTCCCGACGGAACCACTGCCCCAGTCGGCCGGCTGATTACATTTCAGGCTGAGCGCATATCGCTTGCCGATGGGCGCCCAGCGAGGAGCTGCAGGACGGACAGCGCCAGGACGGCTGCCGCGACGGCGAGCAACGCACGTCCGGTTCCCCATGGCAGCATCAAGGTGCCCACTACTCCCCCGACGACCATCCCGCCCACGGTGGCGGTGAGGCGCATACGTACGCGCCGCTGCCTCGTGTCCACACCGTGCAGCGCGTGCGGTCGCGTGACGACCTCTGCGATCAGCTTCACCATGGACGTCTGAGCAAGCAGTGTCGGCATGTCCGATACGCCGACCAGCATCACGGTGACAGCCCGCATGCCCATCGCGAAGGCAACGACGGCGATGACCCCCAAGTCCGGGTCGTCCGTCAGTGAGCCGGTTCCGTGACGCCACAAGGCCCACGCTCCCGCCGCCCCCAGAAGCAGCGACTCGGAGACGAGCGCCGCCGAGAGCCATCCTCGTCCACGGCTGTCGAACCGCCGAGACGCCGCAGCGGTCGCCGCCGCGCCGCACGCGAACGCAACCAGTGCTGCGGCGGGCCGGGCGACCGGGAGTTGCCCTTCGCCGGCCAGGGCGAAGGAGAGAAACAGCAGGTTGCCCGTAGTGAGCGCCGCGAAAAGGTGCCCCATGGTCAAGAAGGTGATCGCACCCACCGCGCCCGCGACCACGGTGAGGCCGGCCATGATCACGAGGCTGCGCGGATCCGTTGCCTGCGCCGATGGCACGGTGGACGTCTCGTCGGGCATGGGTCAGTCTGACCGGATGCCCGGCCCGCCTCTCCCGGCGACACGCCGGCGCACAACGACCCGCGGACACCCGCTCACGGAACACGGCGCTGCCGCTCGCGTAGGCCCCGCTCCAGCAAGTACACCTTGAGGGAGGCAATCGATCCATGGATCCCCGCGGTTGATGGGTACTCGGCGGCCTCACGTCACGCCGTGGTCGACAGACCCCCGCGTTCCGCCGCCGCACGAGGGGAAGGGAGATCCGCCGCATGACTACCCACGATGGCGGTGTGGAGGGCGCGTCGCCCACGACGGGAAAGGGGCAGGACCCCGAGGCCAGGGCCGGGGCCAGGACCGGGGCCAGGACCGGCGCCGGGGCCGATGACGAGGCCGTCGGCTCGTCCGTCCTGGCCATGGCGCGCGATCTGGCGCCGGAGACCGTGGTCCTGCGACGCGAGCTGCACACCTGGCCGGAAGTGGGCCTGGATCTGCCGGGCACCCAACGCCGGGTGCTCGCCGCGCTGGACGGCCTCGGCCTCCACATCAGCACCGGACATCGGCTGTCCTCCGTGAGGGCCACCCTGACCGGGGCGACCGAGGGACCGACGATCCTCCTGCGTGCCGACATGGACGCCCTGCCGCTCACCGAGGACACCGGGCGGGACTTCGCCTCACGGACGCCCGGAGTGATGCACGCCTGCGGACACGACGCTCACACCGCGATGCTGGTCGGTGCGGCGCGGCTGCTCGCGAAGCGGCGCGCCGAGCTGTCCGGCCGGGTCGTGTTCATGTTCCAGCCCGGCGAAGAGGGCGACCACGGAGCCCGGCACATGATCGACGAGGGGGTGCTGAAGGGCGTCGACGCGGCGTTCGCGCTGCATGTCACGCCGAATCTGCCCAGCGGTACGCTGCATCTGCGCCCGGGGACGCAGATGGCGGCCTCGGACCGAGTGCAAGTGACAGTGCAAGGGCGGGGCGGACATGCCTCAGCGCCGCACACGACATGCGATCCGGTACCTGTGGCCTGCGAGATCGTGCTCGCGCTGCAGACCACCCTCACCCGTATGGTTGCCGCCGACGACGCGGCCGTCCTCAGCATCACACGTCTTACGGCCGGCACTGCGCACGGCATCATCCCGGACACCGCCCAACTGGCCGGCACATTGCGGACGTTGAAGCCCACCACACGCGAGAGGCTGCTCACGGCGCTCCACCGCGTCGCCGACGGCGTGGCCGCGGCCCACGGGGCGAAGGCAGACGTGCGCATCGACACGGGTTACCCCGTGACCGTCAACGACCCCGCCTTCACCGACTTGGTCCTGCGCACCGCGGCCGACGTCCTCGGCCGACGGTCCGTGGACGTGCTGCCCGCCCCTCCGATGACAGCGGAGGACTTCTCGTACGTCCTCGGCACGGTACCCGGCGCGCTCGCCTTCCTCGGAGCCTGTCCGCCCGGTCTGACGCCGGAGGGGGCGCCGTCGCTGCACTCGTCGCGCGCCGATTTCGACGAGGCCGCGCTCACGGCCGGGATCGCCTGCCACGCGGCGGTGGCCCTGGCGTACACCTCCACCAGCCACGCGGAGCGGCCACGGTGAGGCGTCCGCATGACCGCCGTGCCGCGCGGCTCACAACCCCCGGTGCTCGGTCGATGCCGGTCCTCGCCCGGCCCGTTCGACGGAATTCGGCAGGGTAGTGGCGATCAGGTGATCGACGACGTCGGTGAGGCATGAACGGCGGCTGTGCGCGGCACGCTGTCCCTCCGCACGGCTGCCGTGGGCGCGTATGGCGGTCCAGAGTCCGTTGACCAGGGCCGCGTCGCCATGCTGACGGAGTGCGGGTTGCAGCCGGTCCAGCAGCCCGTCCAGCTGGGTCGTGGCCGGCATCAGGCGGCCGGTGGCCAGGTCGATGCCGTCACCGGCCAGGCCGTTGCGGGCGGCGTGCCAGCAGGCGGCGCGCAGCAACTCCGGGGGCGGTCGCAGCGCCGGTTCTCCGGCGTCGATGGCGACCAGGGCAGCGGCTGTCATGGCTTTGACGATGCCGGCGAGAAGCACGGTGTCCTCGGCGGTGGCGGTGGCGTCGGCGGCCCGTACTTCGAGGGTGGGCATATGGTGGGAGGGCCTGATGTCCCAGTACAGGCCGCCGCGGTCCACGATGGAATCCGTGGCGAGGAAGCCGTCGACCAGGTCCTCGAAGTGAGAGACGGAGGCGAAGAACGGCGGAGGGCCCGCGACCGGCCAGCGCCCCCAGAGGGTCGTGCGCCAGCTGGCATAGCCGGTGTCACGTCCGGCCCAGTACGGCGAGTTGGCCGACAGGGCGATCAGCAGGGGGATCCACGGTCGCAGGTGGTTGCTGATCCGAAGGGCGGTGGCGAGGTCGGGCACGCCGACGTGTATGTGACAGGCGCACGCGATCTGCTCATCGTCCAGGGCCCGGAACATCGCCGCGCTACGGGCGTAGCGAGGTCCGTCGGTCAGTTGCGGGGGGCTCGGCGGGGCGAGGACGGGCGTGCCGGTGGAGATGATGCGCAGGCCCTGGCGTGCGGCGGCATGGGCGAGGGCCTGGCGTGTGGAGCGCACTTGGTCCGCGAACTCGGTCAGGCTGGTGTGGGGCTCGGTGCGGGTCTCCACCTGGTAGCGGGTGATCTCCGGGCCCGCACGGTCGCCGAGTTCGCGCGAGGCATCGGACACCACCCTCTGTGCGTCGGCGCGCAAGGCCCTGGAGACGGGATCGACCAGTAAGAACTCCTCTTCCGCGCCGATGGTGAGCGGGACGGCCATGTGTGCGGAGGGCGGGGTCCGGCCGTAGCCGGGGTCGGGTGGTGGTGTGACGGTCGGCGGGTGACCTGTACTCGTCATGTTGGTCATGCTGGCACCAGCAGCGCCGACCGGGCAGACGGCGAAGACGCCATTCGCCTCGTTCGCATCTCGTCGGCGGCACCCTCCGTGATCAGCTCGCGAGGCTGCCGGGACCCGGGACGGCAGAACAGCCACGGAGAGCCGGTCACCACACATGGCCCGGCCGGGCAATCGAAGGCCCCTCTAGGGCCTGTCGTCAAATTCCCGTCGTCCGCCCGCAGGGCGGGCCGCGCGGCGTCAGGTGCGTGCTCTCGGCGTGC
>NZ_JBIMKE010000046.1:0-40797 GCF_043673425.1 Streptomyces sp. M41
CACCCAGCGTCCTACCAGGTCCCACCCCCACACGGGACCAGAACCCGAGAATGATCACAACCTCACACAGGCCCTAGTCCGGCCAGCCCGACCGGTCGGCGAGCAGTTCGCCGACCAGTCGGCGGGCGTAGGCGGCGTCGAGGCCGTCGGGGCGGAAGAGGATGCGGTACATCATGGGGGCGACGACATGGTCGATGACCGACTCGACGTCCGGCGCCGTCTCCGCGCGGTCGGCGGCGCGGGCGAGGACGAGGTCGATCTGCTCGGCGGCGTAGGCGGAGCACCGCCCGGCGTTGGTGCCGTCCGGGTCACCGAGCAGGGCGTCGCGGATGTAGGCGCGGCCCGACGGTGAGGCCATCTCGTCCAGGAACTGTTCGGCCCAGGCCGTCAGGTCTGCGGCGAGGCCGCCCAGGTCCTCGGGTTCCGTGTCGGGGCGCAGGCGTTCCACGGCCACGTCCGACAGCAGTTCCTGAAGGTCGCCCCAGCGGCGGTAGACGGTCGACGGGGTGACGCCGGCGCGCGCGGCGACCAGCGGCACCGTCACGGCGTCCCGGCCGACTTCCGCGACGAGTTCGCGTACGGCGGTGTGCACCGACTCCTGGACCCGGGCGCTGCGCCCGCCGGGGCGCACCATCTGACGGCTCATGGCACCCACCTTAAAGCGAATCTCTCGCTTCTAGGGCTCGGCCGGTGTCATGCCGCGCCCCGGCTCGTGGGCTCGTGCAAGGGCACGGGCTGAGCGGGACGGCGGGGATACGGTCCGTTCGTAGGCGTGGCCCACCCGCAGGAGCGTGGACTCGCCGAAGGGGCGTCCGAGCAGTTGCATCCCGATCGGCAGGCCATCCTCGTCGTGGCCGGCCGGAACGGACAGGGCGGGCACTCCGGTGATGTTGGCGGGCGCCGAGAGGCGTACGAAGGCGTCGGAGACGCTCTCCTGCGTGCCGTCCCGCCAGGTGATCGTGGTCCGGCCGGACGGCACCGCCGTCATGGGGACCGTCGGAGCCGCGATCACGTCGACCGCCTCCAGCATGCGTGCCCACTCCTGCCGCATCAGCGTCCGCGCCCGCTGGGCTCGCAGATGGTCCCCGGCGGTCATCAGTTCGCCGGCTTCGAGGAGGACGCGGACGTCCGCCCCGTAGAGCTCGGGTACGGCGCGCAAGGAGCGTTCGTGGTAAGCGGTCGCCTCGGGGGCCATGAGGCCCCACTGGGTCGCCTGGATGTAGCGCGCCATGGGGATCTCGACGTCGACGAGCCGGGCGCCGAGGGACTCCAGGCAGGCGATCGCGCCCCGGACCGCCTTCTCGATCCCGGGGGTGACGTGGTCGAAATAGTGGTTGCGCGGCACGCCGACGCGCACTCCGGTCAGGTCCGTGGCAGCAGGTCCTCCCAGCGGTCGGACGCCGGTGGCCGTGGGCATGGAGGCCGGGTCGCGGGGGTCGTGACCGGCCAGCACGGACAGGACCAGGGCGGCGTCCTCGACGGTACGGGTGAGGGGGCCGACGTGGTCGAGGGACCAGGACAGCGACGTCACGCCGTGCCGGGGGACGAGGCCGTACGTGGGCTTGAGGCCGACGACGCCGTTCAGCGCGGCGGGCACCCGGATCGAACCGCCGGTGTCGGTGCCGAGGGCGAAGAGCGCCGACCCCGCTGCCACGGCGACGGCCGATCCGCCGCTGGATCCGCCGGCGATCCGGCCCGTGTCCCGGGCGTTGCGTGTCTGCGGGGTGGTCAGGCCGTACCCGAACTCGTGCGTGTGCGTCTTGCCGACCAGGACCGCACCGGCCCCGGCGAGGCGGGTGGCGACCGCGCTGTCGGCCTCCGTGCGGTGCCCGGCGCGGACCCGGGAACTGGCGGTGGTCGCGATGCCGGCGACATCGATGAGGTCCTTCAGGCCCATGGGGATGCCGTGCAGCGGGCCTCGGAAGTGGCCCGCCGCGGCCTGGTGTTCGGCGGCTCGGGCCGATCGGCGGGCCCGCTCGGCCGTGACGGTGACGTAGGCGCCCAGGCGCGGATCCGTCTCGTGGAGACGGTCGAGGACCGAGTCGACCAGTTCGACCGGTGACAGCTGCCGCCCGCGGATCGCTTCCGCGGCGGCGGCCACGGACAGTTCATACGGCCGCATCGCGCTGCTCCTCTCCCGCCCGGTAGGCGGCGGCGGGCGGGGTGTCCCCGAAGTCCAGTTCGCGCAGTACGGACACGACGGCGGTGATGTGTTCGGCGGTGGCCGCCACCGCGCCATGGCGGTCCGGTGCGAGCCGCAGGCCGGCCCGGGCGGCCCACCGAGCGGCCTCCGGTGGGGTGAGTTCGACTGAGGTCATGGACGCCCTCCCTCGTAAAAGCTAACTGTTTGCGTTAGTGCATCGTAGGGCCTAAGGTTGCTTAAAGCAAACCGATTGCTTTTATGGGGATGGGAATGGGATGGGAATGATGAACGGGTCCACACCGCAGGTCGGCGAGTCCGCCGCCCCCTTCACCCGCGCCGACTGGACCGTGGGTGACATCGACATCCACCGGATCGAGGAGATCCCGCTGCCGCCCACCACCGGCCCGTGGCTGCTCCCGGCCGCCACTGCCGACGTCGTGGGCCGGCAGACCTGGCTGAGCCCCGACTTCGCCGACCCCGAGGGCGTCCCGTATCTGCACAGCCAGAGCTTCGCCCTCCGGGTGGGCGGACTGCGCGTCCTCGTCGACACCGGCATCGGCAACGGCAGGACCCGGGCCAACCCGGCCTGGCACGACCTGCGGACCGACTACCTCGAACGTCTCGCCGCGGCCGGCTTTACCCCGGACACCGTCGACCTGGTCGTCCTCACCCATCTGCACACCGATCACGTCGGCTGGAACACCACGGCGGGCACCGACGGCGCCTGGGTGCCCACCTTCCCGGCCGCCCGCTACGTCACCTCCCGCGCCGAGCGCGAGTTCTGGGCCGGGTACGACATGGACGAGCCACGGCGCCAGATGTTCCGTGACTCCGTGCACCCCGTCGAGGACGCGGGCCTGCTCGACCTCGTCGACGTCCCCGCCGAAGGCGCCGAGATCGCCCCGGGGCTGCGCCTGCTGCCGACCCCGGGACACACGCCCGGCCATGTCGCCGTGGAACTGAGCAGTGGCGGCGGCGAAACGGCATTGATCACCGGGGACTGCATCCACCACCCCGTGCAGTTCGCCCACCCCGCCATCGGCTCCTGCGTGGACACCGACCCCGAGCAGGCCGAGGCCACACGTCACGCACTGCTCGACTCGCTCGCAGGCACGGACACTCTCGTCCTCGGTACGCATTTCCCACCGCCCACGGCCGGCCGTGTGGTCCGACACGGGTCGGCCTACCGGCTGACACCGGTTCCGTCGGCGCGATGAAGAGCGCACTCGGCCGATGTCGTCCGGTGTGACGGAAATCGAGTCCAGCGACCGGTAGTTCAAGGATTTCCCTGGTCCAGTTGTGCAGGTCGGTCGATCAAAGCCCATTGTCTGTCCGGCCGGTGACCGGCGGGCGTAGGGTGTGCAGCCTTCATCCGAGGGGGAGACATGGCGCGAGAAGGCAAGCACGAATTCCGCGTGGTGCTGGACGGGATCGAACTCAGCGACCAGCAAAGGAACCAGATATCACTCGCGGTGCAAAAGGCCGCGCTGGAGGCCCTGGCCAAGGTGAATCCACGCTCGCCGGGACCGCTGATCGTGGGGCACACGCATCCGAGGCTGCGTCCCGAGTGGCTCGGCATCTGGGTCATCGACGGGGCGCGGGGCCTGGAGCTGGGCGAACAGATCGAACAGCTCGGTCGGTTCGATGGCTGACCGAGAGGTTGACGGGGCACGGGGAGGCCGGCTGTGCCCGAGTTCCTCTCGGGAGCGGGCCACCGTGTTCCTGGGGATGGTCACACCGTCGAGGCGCGTGGCATTCATGACCCCGCCACTTCCCCTGGACCGGCGATTTCTGGACTCGCTCACAGCGGAGGACGAACGGATCGAGGAGAAATTCCGGCTGGCGGGGCCCTGCGTCGAAAATGCCTGCCGCCACTGGAGCGGGCACAAATGCCGCCTCGGGGAGGAGATCAGCGCGTTGGCGCCTGAGGTCGGGGCCCGGGAAAAGGCAGCCGAAAGGGGGCCGGTATTGCCGCTGTGCGGAATCCGGCAACAGTGCCGATGGTTCGCCGACAACGGTGCACAGGCGTGCGCGGTGTGCCCGCACATCGTCACGGACAACAGGAGAGACACCGCACCGATCTGAAGAAACCGGCACATCGACAGGACGCCCTCAGGCCGGGATGGTAGAAGCGGGCCATGACCAACTCGCTCATCCACCCGGCCGGTGCCCGATGACCGCCGGTATCGACACGCCCGACCGCCGCGGCCGAACCGGACTCGACCGGACCGGCCTGGACCTCACCGGCAACCCACGCGTCAAGGTGCGGGACGTGCGGCTGCTGTCCAGTCACTGGTACGTCGAGCGGGCCACCACCTTCGACTTCCAGCACGCCGACGGCACGTGGAGCACCCAGCAGCGCGAGACGCACGACCGCGGCAACGGGGCGACCATGCTGCTGTACGACGCGGAACGCGAAACCGTCCTGCTCACCCGCCAATTCCGGTTCCCGGTGTATGTCAACGGCCACCCCGACGGCATGCTCGTCGAGACACCGGGCGGGCTGCTCGACGACGAGGACGAGCACCCGGAGATCGCCGTGCGCCGTGAGGTGGTGGAGGAGACCGGGCACACCATCGGCGAGGTCCGGCACGTCTTCGATGTCTATATGAGCCCGGGCTCCGTCACCGAACGCGTCAGCTTCTACGCCGCCGCCTACGGCCCGGCCACCCACACCCACGAGGGCGGTGGACTCGACGAGGAGGGCGAGGACATCGAGATCCTCGAACTGCCCTTCCGTAGAGCACTGGAGATGATTCGCACGGGGGAGATCGCCGACGCCAAGACGATCATGCTGCTGCAATGGGCGGCACTGGAGGGGCCGTTCGCTCGCTGACGGCCCTGCGACCGGCACCCCCACGACTTGGCCTGGCCGGTCGCGCGCGACGCCCACTCCCGCCGTGCTCGCCGACGCCCCCGCGCCTCCGCGAGCGCCGGGCGATCGTCCGGAGGTAGGCTCCGAAGAGGAGCCGAAGGAGAGTGGCCATGCCTCTGTTCCCCACGGAGCGGTCCGTCCGTACGACCCCCGAGGGACTCCTGTGGGAGCCCACCGAACGCTGGGTGCGGGGGCGCAAGGGCGAGGTGACCGTCGTCGACAGCCGGCACCCCGTCCTGGTCTGGGAGCCCGATCTGCCGGTGCCGTGCTACGCGTTTCCCAGGGCGGAGGTCCGCACGGATCTGCTGCGCCCGGCCGCTCACCCCGAGCCGGGCTCCCACACGGGATCGCAGATCTTCTACGACCTCGAGGCCGAAGGTCAGCTGGTCGAGAACGCGGCATGGACGTTCCCCGCCGCGGACCTGGCCGAGCACATCGCCTTCGAATGGTTCCTGCGCTGGGGCAGCGGACTCGACCACTGGTACGAGGAGGAGGAAGAAATCTTCATCCACCCGCGCGACCCGCACAAACGGGTCGACGCGATGCCCAGCAGCCGCCATGTCCAGGTCGAGATCGGCGGCACTGTCGTCGGGGACACGCACCGCCCGGTGCTGCTGTTCGAGACCGGGCTGCCGACGCGGTACTACCTGCCCCGCGAGGACGTCCGCCTCGACCTGTTCGAGCCGACCGACCATCGCACCGGCTGCCCCTACAAGGGCAGGGCCCAGTACTGGACCTGGCGCGGTGCGGGCGAGATCCCGCGCAACATCCTGTGGAGCTATGCCGAGCCACTGCCGGCGGTGAGCCCGATCAAGGGGCTCGTGGCCTTCTACAACGAGGCCGTCGACATCACCCTGGACGGCGAACGCCTCCAGCGGCCCGTCACGCCGTTCACCACGAGCCTCAAGACCTGACGAGCAGCTGGAAGTCGAACGCGTACCGGGACGCCCGGTACAGGTGTGTTCCGTACTCCACCGGCCGCCCCGTGTCGTCGTAAGCCGTGCGCTGCATGGTGAGCAGCGCGGCACCCTCCTTCTCGTCGAGGCGCTCGGCCTCCTCGGCCGTGGCGGAGCGGGCGCCGACGGTCTGGCGGGCGCTGTGCAGGGTGATGCCGGCGGCCCGCATCATCCGGTACAGGCCGGTCGACTCCAGCCGGGCGGTGCCGAGGTCGAGCAGGCCGGCGGGCAGGTAGTTGCACAGGATCGCCACGGGCTGGCCGTGCGTGGAGCGCAGCCGCTCCAAGGCCGTGACCTCCGTGCCCTCCGCGATGCCGAGCGCAGCCGCGACATCGGCGGTCGCGGGGACGACCTCGTTGCGGACGACCCGGGTGGTCGGGCCTTGGCCGGCCGCCTCCAGATCGTCGTAGAGGCTGCTGAGTTCCAGCGGACGCTTGACCTGGCTGTGCACCACCTGGGTGCCCACCCCGCGGCGCCGGACCAGCAGCCCCTTGTCGACGAGGGACTGGATGGCTTGGCGGACGGTGGGCCGGGACAGGCCCAGCCGTACCGACAGGTCCACCTCGTTGCCCAGGAGGTGGCCCGGAGCGAGGACCCCGTGCTCGATCGCCTCCTCCAGCTGCTGGGCGAGCTGGTAGTAGAGCGGCACGGGACTGCCCCGGTCCAGGGCGAAGGTCAGCGAGTCCAGCGCGGAGGCGGACACGGCACGTGCGGAACCGCGGGTCTTCGCCATGGGGCCCTCCTGTGATCGGTCCTCGAGGGGTGTCAGGTGTTGCTGGGGAAACCGAGGTTGATACCGGCGTCGGCCGGATCCGGCCACCGCGTGGTGATCACCTTGCCCTGGGTGTAGAAGGCGATGCCGTCGTTGCCGTAGATGTGCAGATCGCCGAAGAGCGAGTCCTTCCAGCCGCCGAAGGAGTGGTAGCCGACGGGCACCGGGATCGGCACGTTCACGCCGACCATGCCCGCCTTCACCTCCAGCTGGAAGCGCCTTGCGGCGCCGCCGTCCCGGGTGAAGATCGCGGTGCCGTTGCCCCAGCGGGAGTCGTTGATCAGCTTGATGGCCTCCTCGTACGTCTGCGCGCGCACCACGGCCAGCACGGGGCCGAAGATCTCGTCCCGGTAGGCGTCCGCCGTCAGCGGCACCCGGTCCAGCAGCGAGACACCCAGGAAGAAGCCGTCCTCGTGCCCGTCCACCCGGTACCCGGTGCCGTCGACGACGACCTCGGCGCCCTGCTCCGCGGCCGACGACACGTACGACGCCACCTTGTCGCGGTGCTCACGGGTGATCAGCGGCCCCATCTCGGAGGCCGGGTCGTCGCCGGGGCCGATGCGCAGGGCCTTCGCCCGCTCGGCGATCTTGCCGACCAGCTCGTCGCCCGTGTCGCCGACCGCGACGACGACCGACACGGCCATGCAGCGCTCGCCCGCCGAGCCGTAGGCGGCGTTGATCGCCTGGTCGGCGGCGAAGTCCAGGTCGGCGTCGGGGAGCACGAGCATGTGGTTCTTGGCGCCGCCCAGGGCCTGTACGCGCTTGCCGTGCTCCACCGCCTTGAGCTGGATGTACTTCGCGATCGGCGTCGAGCCGACGAAGGACACCGCCTCGATGTCCGGGTGCTCGAGGAGCCGGTCCACGGCGACCTTGTCGCCCTGCACGACGTTCAGCACGCCCTCGGGCAGCCCGGCCTCGGTGGCCAGTTCGGCCAGCCGGAAGGACGCCGACGGGTCCTTCTCGCTCGGCTTCAGCACGAAGGTGTTGCCGCACGCGATGGCCAGCGGGAACATCCACATCGGCACCATGGCGGGGAAGTTGAACGGTGTGATGCCGGCCACCACACCCAGCGGCTGCCGGATCGAGGCCACGTCCACCCGGGTCGACACCTGCGTCGACAGCTCGCCCTTGAGCTGCGCGCTGATCCCGCAGGCCAGCTCCACGATCTCCAGACCGCGCGCCACCTCACCGAGCGCGTCGGAGTGCACCTTGCCGTGCTCGGCGGTGATCAGCTCGGCGATCTCGTCGCGGTGGGCGTCCAGCAACTCGCGGTACTTGAACAGGATCGCCGTGCGCTTGGCCAGGGAGGACTCGCCCCAGGTCGCGAACGCGGCCTTGGCGGAGGCGACGGCGGCGTCCACCTCGTCCACGGTCGCGAAGGCGACCTGCTTCTCCTGGGCGCCGGTGGCCGGGTTGTAGACGGGGGCGAAGCGGCCCGAGGTGCCCTCGACGGACTTGCCGTCGATCCAGTGGGTGATGGTCTGCATGGTGCGCGAGAGCCTTTCGAACGCGGGTCGGGTGCGGGGAGTTCAGAGGTGGTGGCGCCGGTCGGGGACGTGCTGGTCGTACCGTGCGCGTGCTTCGACGGCGGCCTCGCGGGAGGCGACCTCGGCGACGGGCACGTCCCACCAGGCCTCGGCGCCCGGCGAGGTGGGGTTGGTGGTGTCCGTCTCGACGTACACGCAGGTCGGCCGGTCCGAGGCGCGGGCCGCGGCCAGGGCCTCGCGCAGGTCGCCGACCGTCTTGGCGCGCAGGACGTCCATGCCGAGGCTGGCCGCGTTCGCGGCGAGGTCGACGGGGAGCGGGGCGCCCGTGAAGGTGCCGTCGGCGGCGCGGTAGCGGTAGTCGGTGCCGAAGCGCTCGCCGCCGGTCTCGGCCGAGAGCCCGCCGATGGAGGCGTAGCCGTGGTTCTGGATCAGGACGACGTTGACCGGCAGTCCCTCCTGGACCGCGGTCACGATCTCCGTCGGCATCATCAGATACGTGCCGTCCCCGACCAGCGACCACACAGCCGTGTCCGGCGCGGCCTGCTGGACGCCGATGCCGGCCGGGATCTCGTAGCCCATGCAGGAGTAGCCGTACTCCAGGTGGTACTGGCGCGGGGAGCGCGACCGCCACAGCTTGTGCAGGTCGCCGGGGAGCGAACCGGCCGCGTTGATCACCACGTCGTCGTCGCCGACCACCGCGTCCAGCGCGCCCAGCACCTGCGTCTGCGTCGGTACGGCGCTCTCGTCGTCGGCACGGTAGGCGGCCTCGACGACCGCGTCCCAACGCTCCTTGCCGGCGCAGTACTCGGCCTCGTACGCCGCGTCCACCCGGTGGCCGGACAACGCCTCCGTCAACGCCGTGAGCCCGGCCCGGGCGTCGCAGACCAGAGTCCGTGCCGCCAGCTTGTGCGCGTCGAAGCCGGTGATGTTGAGGTTGAGGAATCGCACGTCCGGGTGCTGGAAGAGGGTGCCGGAGGCGGTCGTGAAGTCGGTGTACCTGGTGCCCACGCCGATCACCAGATCGGCGGCGCGGGCGATGTCGTCGCTGACCGAGGTGCCGGTGTGGCCGATGCCGCCGAGGTCGGCCCGGTGGTCGAAGCGGAGCGAGCCCTTGCCCGCCTGCGTGGCCGAGACCGGGATGCCGGTCGCCTCGACGAACGCCTTCAACGCCGCCTCGGCCTCGCTGTGGTGGACGCCACCGCCCGCGACGATCAGCGGGCGTTCGGCGGCCCGGATCGCCTCGACGGCCGCCGCCAGCTCCACCGGGTCGGGCGCGGGGCGCCGGACGTACCAGACGCGGTCGGCGAAGAACTCCCGCGGCCAGTCGTACGCCTCGGCCTGCACGTCCTGGGGGAGGGCCAGGGTCACCGCGCCGGTCTCGGCCGGGTCGGCGAGGACCCGCATGGCGTTCAGCGCGGAAGGGATCAGGGCCTCGGGGCGGGTGATCCGGTCGAAGTAGCGGGAGACCGGGCGCAGGGTGTCGTTGACCGAAACGTCCGCCTCGGTCGGGTGCTCCAGCTGCTGGAGCAGCGGGTCGGGGGCGTGCGAGGCGAAGTAGTCGCCGGGCAGGAGCAGGACCGGCAGCCGGTTGATGGTGGCGAGCGCGGCGCCGGTGACGAGGTTGGTCGCGCCCGGGCCGATCGACGTCGTCACCGCCTGCGCGGACAGTCGGTTGAGCTGCCGGGCGTGGCCGACCGCCGCATGCACCATGGACTGCTCGTTGCGGCCCTGGTGGTACGGCATGACGTCCTCGCCCACCTCCAGCAGGGCCTGGCCGACCCCGGCCACATTGCCGTGGCCGAAGATGCCCCAGGTGCCGGCGATCAGCCGGTGGCGCACGCCGTCGCGCTCGGTGTACTGCGCGGACAGGAACCGCACCAGCGCCTGGGCGACGGTCAGGCGGACGTGCGTGGATCGGCTCATCGGGGACCTCACTGGGACGGGGCGGTGTAGAGGGGCAGACGGGGGTCGACGGGTTGGTCCGGCCAGGTGTCCCGGACCCAGGCGTGGTCGGGGTGGTCGCAGATCAGCCAGGCGCGCTCGGCCTCGGGGCCCGCCATGACGTTGAGGTAGTACATGTGGTGGCCGGGCACCGCCATGGAGGGCCCGTGCCAGCCGTCGGGGATCAGGACGACGTCGCCGCCGCGCACCTCGGCCAGCACATCGGTGTTCCGGCCGTGGCCGGAGGGGGAGACGCGCTGGTAGCCGAGGCCGGGGGTGCCCTCGTGCTCGGCGAACTCGAAGTAGTAGATCTCCTCCAGCACCGACTCCTCACCGGGCCGGTGCTCGTCGTGCTTGTGCGGTGGGAACGACGACCAGTTGCCGCCCGGGGTGATGACCTCGACCGCGATGAGCTTGTCGCACTCGAAACCCTGTCCGTCACCGGCTCCGACGGGGGCTGCCGCGCCGAAGTTGTTCACCTGACGGCTGCAGTTGCCGGTGCCGCGCAGCTCGACCGGCACCGCCGAGGCCGGTCCGTAGCGGGCCGGCAGCCGCCGCGAGCAGCGCGCACCGGCCAGCGCGAACCGTCCACCGTCGGCGGTGGAGATGGTCGCCCGGGAGTCGCGCGGGACGTACGCGAAGTCGCTGACCCCGCTGAACACGCTGTCCCTGCCGGCCAGCCGGAAGGTCTCCTGGCCGAAGTCGTCGTCCGTCTCGACCGTGCAGCCGCCGGTCAGCGGCAGCACGATCCACTCGCTGTCGCCGGTGTCGAAGGTGTGGGAGCCGCCCCGCGGCAGCTCCAGGACCTTCAGGCCGGAGTATCCCCAGCCGGCCTTCTCGGGCGTGACGTCCACGACGTAGGGGCCGCCGAGCGCCTTTCCCGCGGGAAGGTGATACGTCATCGAATCCTCCGGGTCGCAGTCCGTGTCAGTCCGTGTCACAACAGGCCGACGGCCGTGTCCACCGCCGTCTCCACACTGCCCTCGGCCGGGTAGAGCAGCGAGCGGCCGACGACCAGGCCCTGCACGGTGGGTAGTTGGAGCGCCTTGCGCCAGCGCTCGTACGCGCCAGCCTGGTCCTCGGCGGTACCTCCGACCTCACCGCCGAGCAGCACGACGGGCAGCGTGGACGTCTCGAGAACTTCCGCCATGTCGTCGGGGTCATGGGTGACGGGCAGTTTCAGCCAGGTGTACGCGGAGGTGCCGCCCAGCCCCGAGGCGATGGCGATGGACCTGGTGACGGCCTCGGCGGACAGGTCATTGCGCACCTGGCCGTCGGTCCGCCGGGAGATGAAGGGCTCGACGAACAGCGGCAGCCGCCGCGCGGCCATGGCGTCGACCGCCCGGGCCGTGGACTCCAGGGTGGCCAGCGAGCCCGGGTCGTCGTAGTCGATGCGGAGCAGCAGCTTGCCCGCGTCGAAACGCATCCGGGCGATGTCCTCGGCGCGGTGGCCGGTGAAGCGGTCGTCCATCTCGAAGGAGGCCCCGGCCAGCCCCCCGCGGTTCATGGAGCCCATCACGACCTTGTCGTCGAGCACCCCGAGGAGCAGCAGGTCCTCCAGGATGTCCGCGGTGGCCAGCACCCCGTCGACGCCGGGCCGCGACAGCGCGACGCACAGGCGTTCCAGCAGATCGGCCCGGTCGGCCATGGCGAGCCCGCGGTCGCCGACGGCCAGGGCGCCGCGGGCCGGGTGGTCGGCGGCCACGATCATCAGTCGCCCGCTGTCGCCGATCAGCGTGCGGCGCGTCCGGCGGGCGGCGGCCTCGGCGATCGCCTCGGGGTGCCGGGCTCTGATCGCGGTGAGGTCCGGGATGGTGATGCTCAAGGGAAAGCTCCGTTCGAAGGTGGCTCGGCCGGCCGTCACGACGCCTGGGCGAGGAGGTCCTCGACCTCGGACTCGGTGGGCATCGCGGTGGAACAGGCGAGGCGGGAGGCGACGAGTGCGCCGGCGGCGTTGGCGTACCGCATGGTGGTGGCCAGATCCCAGCCGGACAGCAGCCCGTGGACCAGTGAGCCGCCGAAGGCGTCGCCCGCGCCGAGGCCGTTGACGACCTCGACCGGCACCGGCGCCACCTCGGCCCGAGTTCCGTCGCGATGCACGGCCAGCACCCCCTTGGGGCCCTGCTTGACTACCGCCAGCTCCACCCCGGCCGCCAGCAGTGCCTCGGCGCAGGCGTGGGGCTCGCGGACGCCGGTGGCGACCTCGCACTCGTCGAGGTTGCCGACGGCGACGGTGGCGTGCCGCAGCGCCTCGGCGTAGTACGGGCGGGCCTGCTCGGGATCGCGCCAGAACATGGGACGCCAGTCGAGGTCGAAGACCGTGGTGCCCGCCTTGTCGCGCGCTTTGAGGGCGGCGAGGGTGGCGGAGCGGCTCGGCTCCTCGCTCAGGCCGGTGCCGGTGATCCACAGGACACGGGCCGAGCGGATGGCCCAGTAGTCCAGTTCGTCGGAATGTATCTCCAGGTCAGGGGCCTTAGGCTGCCGGTAGAAGTACAGCGGGAAGTCGTCCGGCGGGAAGATCTCGCAGAACGTCACCGGCGTCGGGTACGCCGCGACGGGCGTCACCCAGCGGTCGTCGACACCGAAGCCCTTCAGGGCCTGGTGCAGATAGGTGCCGAAGGGATCGTCGCCGGTGCGGGTGATCACGGCACTGGTGCGGCCGAGCCGGGCGGCGGCGACGGCGACGTTGGCCGCCGAACCTCCGAGGAACTTGCCGAACGTCTCCACCTGCGTAAGGGGCAGGCCGGACTGCAGGGGGTAGAGATCGACTCCTATTCTTCCCATTGTGATCAAGTCGAAGGGCTTGGCTGACTCGGCCATGCGCGACGCTCCTAGAGCTGGGCTGGGGGTGCGGGTCCCAGGGGGCCTGCCGCCTCCCAGGTGTAGGACGTGGAGGCCGACGCTGTCAATACTTTGTACTTACATTCGGACCTGCTTGTGAAATGATGTCTTAACAAAGTATTGACAGCTGGCGCATCCAGCGATTGGATCCCGTCCCAGCGAACCCGCCGTGTTCCACGGCACACGACCCGGACCTCAGCAGGGGCCCGGGCCACGGATCCCAGTGATCACACCCTTTCCCCCCGTCGCACACCCCGTCGCACAGTGAGGTGCTGGAAAGATGGACCGCTCTTACTCTCGCTCCCGCAGGTTGGCCCCCATGGTGGCCGTGGCCGCGGCGGCAGCGTTGACGCTCGCAGGCTGCTCCAGCAGTTCCGGCGGCAAGGAGTCCGAGGAAGGCGCCGCGGACGCCTCGGCGGGCAAGGCCACCACGCCCCGCATGACGGTCGCCCTGGTCACGCACCAGTCGGCCGGAGACACCTTCTGGGACATCGTCCGCAAGGGTGCCGAGGCAGCCGCCGCCAAGGACAACGTCAAGCTGATCTACTCCAACGACCCGAACGCGGGCAACCAGGCCAACCTGGTGCAGAACGCGATCGACCAGAAGGTCGACGGCATCGCGATCACCCTCGCCAAGCCGGACGCGATGAAGGACGTCGTGAACAAGGCGAAGGCCGCCGGCATACCGGTGGTCGGCCTCAACTCCGGTGTGAGCGAGTGGCAGAAGCTCGGCCTGATGGAGTTCTTCGGCCAGGACGAGACCGTGGCGGGCGAGGCCCTCGGCAAGCGGCTGAACGAGGAGGGCGCCAAGAACGCCGTCTGCGTCATCCAGGAGCAGGGCAACATCGGCCTCGAGCAGCGCTGCGCCGGCGTGAAGAAGACCTTCGAGGGCAACGTCCAGAACCTGAACGTCAACGGCACCGACATGCCCTCCGTGAAGTCGACGATCACCGCCAAGCTCAAGCAGGACAGCGACATCGACTACGTCGTCGCCCTCGGCGCGCCGTTCGCGCTGACGTCCGTGCAGTCGATCGCCGACGCCGGCAGCGAGGCGAAGGTCGCCACCTTCGACCTGAACAAGGAACTGACCGGAGCGATCGACAAGGGCGACATCGAGTTCGCCGTCGACCAGCAGCCCTACCTCCAGGGCTACCTGGCGATCGACTCCCTGTGGCTCTACAAGAACAACGGCAACTACATGGGCGGCGGTGAGCAGCCGGTGCTGACCGGACCTGCCTTCGTCGACAAGACGAACGTCGAGACGATCGACAAGTTCGCCGCGAAGGGCACTCGGTGATGAGCATGACCCGACAGGCTGAGCCGGCGGTGTCCACACCGCCGGCCCCCGGCCCTGGCAAGGAGAAGGACGGGCGGACCGCCGAACGCCCCCTGGTGTTCCGGCTGTTGGCCCGCCCCGAGGTGGGGGTCTTCCTCGGCGCGGTGGCGGTGCTGATCTTCTTCCTGATCACGGCGCCGCCGGTGCGCGACGGCAGCTCGATGGCCAACATCCTCTACCAGTCGTCGACGATCGGGATCATGGCACTGCCGGTCGCGCTCCTGATGATCGGCGGAGAGTTCGACCTGTCGGCCGGTGTCGCGGTGGTCACCTCCGCGCTGACGGCCAGCATGTTCAGCTACCAGCTGACGATGAACGTGTGGGTGGGCGTGATCGTCGCCCTCGCCGTCTCGCTCGGCATCGGGCTGTTCAACGGCTGGATGCTGGTCAAGACCGGCCTGCCGAGCTTCCTGGTCACCCTCGGCACCTTCCTGATCCTCCAGGGCGTGAACCTCGCGGTGACCAAGCTGATCACCGGCAACGTCGCCACCGACGACATCAGCGACATGGACGGCTTCGACCAGGCCAAGGCCATCTTCGCCTCGTCGTTCGACGTCGGCGGCGTCAATGTGAAGATCACCGTGGTGTGGTGGCTGGTCTTCGCGGCGCTCGCCACCTGGGTGCTGCTGCGCACCAAGTACGGCAACTGGATCTTCGCCGTCGGCGGCAACAAGGCGAGCGCGCGGGCCGTCGGTGTGCCGGTGACGTTCACCAAGATCTCGCTGTTCATGCTGGTCGGCTTCGGCGCCTGGTTCGTCGGCATGCACCAGCTGTTCTCGTTCAACACCGTGCAGTCCGGCGAGGGTGTGGGCCAGGAGCTGATCTACATCGCGGCGGCGGTCATCGGCGGCTGTCTGCTGACCGGTGGTGCCGGTTCGGCGATCGGCCCGGTCTTCGGCGCGTTCATGTTCGGCATGGTGCAGCAGGGCATCGTCTACGCCGGCTGGAACCCCGACTGGTTCAAGGCGTTCCTCGGCGTGATGCTCCTCGGCGCCGTCCTGATCAATCTGTACGTGCAGCGCACGGCCACCCGGAGGTGACCGACATGACATCCAGCAACGGACCCGGCACCCACGGCGCCGTCAGCACCGACAAGGCGGCCGGGCGGAACGGCCCCGTCGTCGAACTGCGCGGCGCCGGCAAGTCCTACGGCAACATCCGCGCCCTGCACGGCGTCGACCTGAAGGTCTTCGCCAACCAGGTCACCTGCGTCCTCGGTGACAACGGCGCCGGCAAGTCCACCCTCATCAAGATCATCTCGGGTCTGCACCAGCACACCGAGGGCGAGTTCCTCGTCGACGGCGCTCCGGTGCGCTTCTCCACCCCGCGCGAGGCCCTCGACAAGGGCATCGCCACGGTGTACCAGGACCTCGCCGTGGTCCCGCTGATGCCGGTGTGGCGGAACTTCTTCCTCGGCTCCGAGATGACCAAGGGTCCCTGGCCGATCCGCCGGCTCGACATCGAGTCCATGAAGAAGACCGCCGACCAAGAGCTGCGCAACATGGGCATCGTCCTCGACGACATGGAGCAGCCCATCGGCACCCTCTCCGGCGGTCAGCGCCAGTGCGTGGCGATCGCCCGCGCCGTCTACTTCGGCGCCCGCGTCCTCATCCTGGACGAGCCGACGGCCGCCCTCGGCGTCAAGCAGTCCGGCGTGGTCCTGAAGTACATCGCCGCCGCCCGCGACCGCGGCCTCGGCGTCATCTTCATCACCCACAACCCGCACCACGCCTACATGGTCGGCGACCACTTCAGCGTCCTGCGCCTCGGCACCATGGAGCTCAACGCCTCCCGCGACGAGGTCAGCCTCGAGGAACTCACCAACCACATGGCCGGCGGCACCGAACTCGCCGCGCTCAAGCACGAGTTGGCGCAGGTCCGCGGCGTCGACGTCGAAGAGCTCCCCGAAGCGGGAGACCTCACCGCGCCCGTGGCCGCCGCGCCCGAAGGGAAGTCCTGACATGCCCCCTGTGCTGGACCGCATCCGGGTCGGCTCGGCCCCCGACTCCTGGGGCGTCTGGTTCCCCGACGACCCCGTGCAGGTGCCCTGGGAACGCTTCCTGGACGAGGTCGCCGAGGCCGGCTACTCCTGGATCGAACTGGGCCCGTACGGCTATCTTCCGACCGACCCGGCCCGCCTCACCGACGAGGTGGCCCGGCGGAACCTCAAGGTGTCGGCCGGCACCATCTTCACCGGCCTGCACCGCGGCCCCGCCGTCTGGGAGTCGACCTGGGAGCACGTCAGCGAGGTCGCCTCGCTCACCCAGGCCATGGGCGCGAAGCACCTGGTCGTCATCCCGTCCTTCTGGCGCGACGACAAGACCGCCGAGATCCTGGAGCCGCCGGAGCTCACCGGCGAGCAGTGGGCCCACCTGACCAAGGGCATGGAGCGCCTCGGTCACGAGGTGCGGGAGAGGTTCGGCCTCGACATCGTCGTGCACCCGCACGCCGACACCCATATCGACACCGAGGCCCACGTCGAGCGCTTCCTCGACGCCACCGACTCCGGCCTGGTCAACCTGTGTCTGGACACCGGGCACTACGCCTACTGCGGCGGCGACAGCGTCAAGCTGATCGAGACCTACGGCGAGCGCATCGGCTATCTGCACCTCAAGCAGGTGGACCCGGAGATCCTCGCGGACGTGGTGCGGGACGAGATCCCGTTCGGTCCCGCCGTCCAGCGCGGCGTGATGTGTGAACCCCCGGGTGGCGTACCGGAGTTGGGGCCGGTCCTGCAGGCCGCGCAGAAGCTCGACGTGGACCTGTTCGCCATCGTCGAGCAGGACATGTACCCGTGCGAGCCGGACAGGCCCCTGCCGATCGCCGTCCGCACCCGTCAGTTCCTGAGGTCCTGCGGCGCCTGACAACCGCGCCCGACGACCCGAAAGGACGGCCGATCGTCATGACCCACATGACCCAGCGCAGTCGGACGCTCTCCGTCGCAGTCATCGGTGCCGGAAAGATGGGCGCCGACCATGTGCGCCGTATCGACGAGGTCATCAGCGGGGCACGGGTGGCCGCCGTGGCCGACGTCGACGCGGAGCGGGCCAAAGCGGTCGCCGCCCGCGTCGACGGCTGCACCGCCCACACCGACCCGGCCGCCGCGATGGCGGCGGCCGACGTGGACGCGGTGCTCATCGCCTCACCGGGGCCCGCCCACGAGGCGGCCCTCCTCACAGCCCTCGAGCACGATCTGCCGGTGCTGTGCGAGAAACCCCTCACACCGGACCCCGCGTCCGCGCTGCGCGTCATGGCGGCCGAGCAACGCCTCGGCCGGCGCCGGGTCCAGGTCGGCTTCATGCGGCGCTACGACGCCGAGTACCTGAAGCTCAAGGCGCTGCTGGAGACAGGCCAGTTGGGCCGTCCCCTGATGCTGCACAACCGGCACCGCAACGTGGCCAGCCCGCCCGGCTGGACCTCCGAGATGCTCATCAACGACTCGGTGACGCACGAGATGGACGTGACCCGCTGGCTGCTCGGCCACGAGATCACGGCCGTCACCGTGCTGGCCCCGACGCCGTCCGGCAACGCGCCGGACGGCATCCGGGACCCGCAGTTCGTGGTCTTCGAGACCGACGGCGGCGCGATCGTCGACGTCGAGATCTTCGTCAACTGCGGCTTCGGCTACCAGGTCCAGGCCGAGGTCGTCTGCGAACGCGGCACCGCCCGGGTCGGCGACGGCCACGCCATGGTCACCAACGCGGCCGGCCGCTGGGGCGGCATCATCGCCCAGGACTACATCGAGCGGTTCACCGACGCCTACGACCGTCAGGTGCAGTCCTGGGTGGACGCCACCCGGCGCGGTGAGGTCACCGGCCCCGGCGTGTGGGACGGGTACGCCGTCGCGGCCGTGTGCGAGGCGAGCGTACGGGCACTGGAGGACGGCGGCCGGGTCCCGGTGGACCTGGTCGACCGGCCGGCGCTGTACGCCTGACGACCGACGACCGAGCCGCAACGTCCAAAGGGCCGGGGGATCCATCATCCCCCGGCCCTCCGTCGCGCGCCGCCCACCGTCGGCCGTAGCTGCGACAAGCCGCGCCGATCGGCAGAACTGTCCCACGCCAGGCCCCGATCAGCGGGGCCGGTCCGCCCCGTACCGATACACATCTGCCCATCTACAGCTGGGCGGGCGCGCCCGGTACGGGACCGGGGCGCTCAGCCCTGGCGTACCTCCTCGATCTTCACCGGACGGTGCTCGCGCAGCGACAGCGTGCACGCGTCGGCGATCCAGCCGGCCTCCAGGGCGTCCTCGATGGTGCACGGGGAGGTCCGGGTGCCGGCCACCACCTCGGTGAACGCGGTGAGTTCGGCGCGGTAGGCGGCGGTGAACCGGTCCATGAAGAAGTCGTGCGGGACGCCCGCCGGGAAGGTCACGCCGGGCTCGACCGAGCGCAGCGGCAGCTTGTCCTCAAGGCCGACGGCGATGGAGTCCTGGAAGCCGTGGATCTCCATGCGGACGTCGTAACCGCGGGCGTTGTGGCGGGAGTTGGAGACGACCGCGATCGTGCCGTCGTCCAGGGTGAGGATCGCGCCGGTGGTGTCGGCGTCGCCGGCCTCCTCGATGTAGTCGGCGCCCCTGTTGCCGCCGACGGCGTACACCTCGGTCACCTCGCGGCCGGTCACCCAGCGGATGATGTCGAAGTCGTGCACCGAGCAGTCCCGGAAGATGCCGCCGGACGCGGCGATGTACGCGGCGGGCGGCGGCGCCGGGTCCAGGGTGGTCGAGCGGACCGTGTGCAGCTTGCCCAGCTCGCCGGAGTGCACGGCAGCCCGCGCGGCGACGAAACCGGCGTCGAAGCGGCGGTTGTAGCCGATCTGGATCGGCACGCCCTTGCCCTGGACGGCCTCCAGCACGGCGACGCCCTCGCTCATCGTCCTCGCGACGGGCTTCTCGCAGAAGACCGGGATACCGGCCTCGACGCCGGCCAGGATCAGCGCGGGGTGGGCGTCCGTCGCGGCGGCGACGACGATGCCGTCCACGCCGGCCGCCAGGAGGGCCTCGGGCGAGTCCACGACCTCGGCGCCGAACCGCTCCGCGGCGACCTTGGCGGCGTCCGCGAACGGGTCGGTGACGACGAGGGAGTCGACCGCGTCGAGTCCGGAGAGGGTCTCGGCGTGAAAGGCGCCGATGCGGCCGAGGCCGAGGATTCCGATACGCATGGGTGTTGCTCCTTGAGATTGATGCGGGGCACTGCAGCGCCCCTCCAGGGGCGCGGGGAACTGCGCGACCAGCCACGACGGAGCCGCAGACGACCGACGGCACATCGTGGCAATTCCTCAGTCGAGTCCTCCAAGTACGTTCTGGTCCCAGTCGATCACCGACCCGGTCACCACCCCGGACCGCTCGGACAGCAGGAACACCACGAAGTCGGCGATCTCGTCAGGTTGGCCCAGCTTCCCCATCGGCAGCCCGGCGGCAGCCGACTCGCGCCAGTCGTCCCCGGCGCCGTGGAACGCCTTCTGCGTGGCGTCCTCGCCCTCCGTCGCCGTCCAGCCGATGTTCAGGCCGTTGATCCGGATCCGGTCCCAGCGGTGGGCGTGCGCGGCGTTGCGGGTCAGCCCGACGAGGCCGGCCTTGGCGCTGACGTACGGCGCGAGGAACGGCTGCCCGCCGTGCGCCGAGGACGTGATGATGTTGACGATCGTGCCGGGGGCCTTGCGGGCGACCATGTCCGTAACGGCGGCCTGCATGGCGAAGAACGGTGCCTTGAGGTTGATCGCGATGTGCTGGTCGAACAGCTCGGGCGTGGTGTCCAGCAGCGTGCCCCGGGAGGTCAGCCCCGCCGAGTTGACCAGGCAGTCGACCCGCCCGAACGCGTCCACGACCTCGGCGACGGACGCCTTCGCCTGCTCGGCGTCCGCGAGGTCGGCCCGTACGAAGAGGGCCTTGCCCCCGTCGGCGGCCAGTTCGGCCACCAGCGCCTGGCCGGGTTCGGGGCGCCGGCCGGTGACGGCCACGACCGCTCCCTCGCGGACGGCCGCCCGCGCGATCGCGGCACCGACGCCCTGGCTGCCGCCGTTGACGAGGACGACCTTGTCGTGAAGCAGTCCCATGTGGTTCCGGGGCCTTTCAGCTCTGGCGCCGCTCGGCGCCGGCCCGAAGCTGCGCGCGCAGCGCCTCGGGCGTCCATGTCTCGCGCACGGCGCGCCGCACGAGGTCCGCCTGCGAGTCGGGTGCGAGTCCGGCGACCGGCGGGTCGCTGTCGAGGTTCGTGGGGAAGGGGTAGCCCTCGGCGCTCGCGGCGATCACGTTCTCCAGCCACGCCTCGTCCACGCCCGCGCTCCGGCGTTCGAGCAGCACCGGGAAGACGGCGTTCGCGACCGCCTCGCGGTCCACCGACTCCATGGCCCGCCCGAACGCGGAGGACGCCTGGAGCAGGTTCGCCATGCGCCGGATGTCCGCCGTGCGGTTGGTGCCGGCCGCGTGGAACAGCGCGGGGTTGAAGAAGGACGCGTCGCCCTTGGCGAGCGGCAGCTGGATGTGGTGGGCCTCGAAGTACGCCTGGAACTCGGGCAGTCGCCAGGCCAGATAACCGGGCTCGTAGCGCTGCGAGTACGGCAGGTAAAGCGTCGGCCCGGACTCCACCGGCATGTCGCAGTGCGCGACGGCGCCCTGAAGGGTGAGCACGGGGGAGAGGGTGTGGACGTGGGCCGGGTAGGCCGCCGCGACCTCGTTGGGGAGGAAGCCCAGGTGGTAGTCCCGGTGCACGGTCTGCGCGGGTCCGCCGGGGTTGACCACGTTCACCTGCGAGGTGATCTGGTAGCCGGGTCCGAGCCAGGCGGCCGAGACCAGGGCCAGGACGTCGTTGGCGTAGTAGTCGGCGAACGCCTGCGGGTCGTACAGCGCCGCCTTCTCCAGCGCGTTCCAGACCCGGTCGTTGGCCCCGGGCTTGGCGAAGTGGTCACCGGCGTTCGCACCCGAGGAGCGCTGCTCGGCGATCAGGGCGTCGAAGACGGCGGTGAGCCGGTCGACGGTCTCCAGGTCGTCGAACGCTCCCCGGAACACCACGACGCCGGGACCGTCGGTGAGGGCGCGGACCAGTTCGGCCCCCACCGCACGCGGGTCGTCGGCGGCGCGCAGCCGGTCGGCGGCGTAGACGAGGACGCCCCGCTCCACGGCCGAGGCGTACGGGTAGCCGGCGAGGTCGGTGTCCCGCTCGACGAGCTCACGGAAGGCGGCGAGGTCGCAGTCCTGTTCGGACAGCCACGCACGGCGGTGCACGGGGGTGAAGGACATCGGTGTCCTCTCGGTGACACGGACGACTCGGTGCTGTCATTCTTGTCAGTACATACCCGTCGAACAACCGGCAGAAGGCCATCAAAAACCCCTCAGGACCGCGCAGGAGCAGCCGCATGGGTCACCCTTTCCCGATCCGGGAGATCGCACGTCAGGCAGGTCTGAGCGAAGCCACCGTCGATCGGGTGCTGAACGGCAGGGGCGGGGTCCGCGAGAGCACCGCGCGGGAGGTCCGCCAGGCCATCGCCGACCTGGACCGGCAGCGCACCCAGGTCCGGCTGGTGGGCCGTACCTTCATGATCGACATCGTGATGCAGGCGCCCGAGCGGTTCTCCACCGCCGTCCGGGCCGCCCTGGAGGCCGAACTGCCGGCCCTGCACCCGGCCGTGGTGCGCTCGCGCTTCCACTTCCGCGAGACGGGCCCCGCCGAGGAGTTGACCCGGACGCTGGACCGGATCGCCCGGCGCGGTTCGCAGGGCGTGATCCTCAAGGCCCCGGACATCCCCGAGGTCACCGCCGCCGTCACGCGGCTCGTGGAGGCCGGGATCCCGGTGGTGACCCTGGTGACCGACCTGCCGGCCACGCCCCGCCTCGCCTACGTCGGCATCGACAACCGGGCCGCCGGCGCGACGGCCGCGTACCTCATGGGCCAGTGGCTCGGCGACCGTCCCGGCCATGTGCTCACCAGCCTCAGCAGCGGCTTCTTCCGCAACGAGGAGGAACGCGAGATGGGATTCCGCAGCGCCATGCGCGCCCGCCACCCCGGGCGCACCCTGGTCGAACTGGCCGAGGGACAGGGTCTGGACGCCACGCAGTACGACCTCGTGCGGGCAGCCCTGGAGCGCGAGCCCCAGATCCGCGCGGTCTACTCGATCGGCGGCGGCAACATCGCGACGCTGCGCGCCTTCGAGGACCTGGGCCGCCCGTGCGCGGTGTTCGTCGCGCACGACCTCGACCACGACAACACCCGGCTGCTGCGCGAGCACCGCCTGTCCGCCGTGCTCCACCACGACCTGCGCCAGGACATGCGCGAGGCCTGCCACATCGTCATGCGGGCGCACGGCGCGCTGCCGCCTGCCGGGCCCACCCTGCCGTCGGCGATCCAGGTGGTGACGCCGTACAACATGCCCACGCCCATCGGGTGACGATCGCCGCTGTGCCCCGGGCGTGTACGCCCGCGTGCCGCGCCCCGGCTCCCTACCGTCGTGCGCATGTGGAAATCGAACCCGGAAGGCGGGCCCGAACGGCTGGTGGCGCTCGCCGACGGCGTGTTCGCCATCGCCATCACCCTGCTCGTCCTCGACATCACCGTGCCGCGGGAGCTGACCGAGCGGGAGTACCACGACGCGCTGCGCGATCTGCTCCCGGACTTCGCCGCCTATGCCCTCAGCGTGGCCGTGCTGGGCAGCTTCTGGCGCGACCACCGCAACATCTTCCGCACCGTGCGCGAGATCGACGGACAGCTCATCACCCTGTCCGTCTTCGGCCTGGGCATCGCGGCGCTGCTGCCGTTCCCCACCAGGCTGCTCTCCGAGTACGGCCGCGACCCCGTCTCGGTCGCGATCTACGCCGCGTCGGTCGCGGCACTCGGCGCCGCCCACCTCGCCCTGGTCGCCGTACTGGCCCGGCGCCCGTGGCTGCGCGGCGAGGTCACTCCCGTGGGCGGCTTCGGTCTGTACGCCCTCGATCTCGCCGTGACGGTGACGGTGTTCCTCCTCACCATCCCGCTCACGCTGGTCGCCGGGGCCGCGGCCGTGTGGTGGTGGCTCGTCCTGGTTCCGCTCAAGGTCACCCTCGGCCGGCGAGCCCGCCTGAGCGCCGACCATTGACCGCCCCGGCCGGCCCGTGTCCGCGAAGACCCGCCTGCCCCGCGACGCCTGGCACGCCCTAAGCGTTCACGGTCACCCAGGCGCGGCTCTCGGCCGAGCGCACCATCGCCTCCAGCACGGCGGCACTGCGCACCGCGTCCTTCAGCGTGGCCCCGTGCGGGGTGCCCTCTTCGACCGAGCGCAGGAAGCGGTACGCCTCGATGACCTTCAGGTCGTCGTAGCCCATGGCGTTCGCCGCGCCCGGCTGGAAGGCGCCGAACTCACCGGCGCCCGGGCCCACGTACACCGTGCCGATCGGCTGGTCCTGGTAGGTCGTGCCGCGGCTGACGCCCAGCTCGTTCATCCGGCGGAAGTCCCAGAAGAGCGCGCCCTTGGTGCCGTGCACCTCGAAGCCGTAGTTGTTCTGCTCGCCGACCGAGACCCGGCAGGCCTCCAGGACGCCCCGGGCGCCGGAGGCGAAGCGCAGCAGGCAGTTGACGTAGTCCTCGTTCTCGACGGGGCCGAGATCGCCGCCGGTGGCCAGGGTGTGGCCGGCCGTCGCGCCGGCGGGGCGGGCGCGCTCCGGGATGAAAACGGCGGTGTCGGCGGTGAGCGAGTCGATGTCGCCGAGCAGGTGGCGGGCGAGGTCGGCGCCGTGCGAGGCGAGGTCGCCGAGGACGCCGCTGCCGCCGCGCTCCTTCTCGTACCGCCAGGTCAGGGCGGCGTCGGGGTGGGCGGCGTAGTCGCTGAAGAGCCGGATGCGGACATGGGTGACCGTGCCGATCTCGCCGGCGGCGATGAGGTCGCGGGCGGCCTCCACGGCGGGCGCGTTGCGGTAGTTGAAGCCGACCGCGGCCTGGACTCCGGCCCCGGCGACGGCGTCGGCGACCGCCCGGGCGTCCGCCGCCGTCAGGCCCACCGGCTTCTCGATCCAGATGTGCTTGCCGGCCTCGGCCATCGTCACGCCGATCTCCCGGTGCAGGAAGTTCGGCGCGGTGATGCTCACCGCCCGCACCCGGGGGTCGGCGGCCACCTCCCGCCAGTCACGCGTGGTGGAGGCGAACCCGAACTGCGCGGCAGCCTCCTCGGCCCGGCCCGGGACCTCCTCGGCGACCGTCACCAGCTGCGGACGCAGGCCCAGCCGCGGGTAGTGGTGCGGGACGCGGGCGTACGCCTGGGTGTGCACCCGGCCCATCCAGCCGAACCCGATGACGGCGACACCGAGCGAATCCACCATGACAGCCCCTCTTTGGACCGGTCCATTTTCTGTCCAACCCACCTTGGGTTCCGTTTCCGCTCGCTGTCAACCCTTTGACAAGCCGTACCAGCTCATGGAACGGTCCAGAGCATGAGACCGCCGACGATCCGCGACGTGGCCGACCGGGCCGGTGTCTCCAAGTCGCTGGTCTCGCTGGTGCTGCGCGGCTCCGACCAGGTGCGCCCGGAGAAGCGCGACGCAGTCCTGCGGGCCGTGCGTGAACTCGGCTACCGGCCCAACGCCGCCGCCCGCAGCCTGAGCGAACAGCGCAGCCGCACGGTCGGCGTCCTCCTCAACGACCTGCGCAACCCCTGGTTCGTCGACATGCTCGACGGCCTCAACTCGCTGTTGCACGACAACGGCCTGCACATGCTGCTCGCCGACGCCCGCCTCAACCGCCGTACCGGACAGGACCCGGCCGGTCCCTTCCTCGACCTCGGGGTCGACGGGCTCGTCGTGGTGGGCACACTGCCCGACCCGGCCGCGCTCGCGGCGGTGGCCGGGCGGATCCCGGTCGTGCTGGCCGGCTCCCGCGAACCGGCGCCGCCCGGCGTGGACGTCGTGGCGGGCGACGACGAGCAGGGCGCCCGGCTGGTCGCCGAGCACCTGATCGGCCTCGGGCACCGCCGGATCGCGCACATCGCGGGCTATGGCGCGGTGGGTGAACTGCGCCGCAGGGCTTTCGAGATGACGGTGCGTCGGCACAGCCTCGGGGAGGAGGCCCCGGTGGAATCCAGCGACATGACCGAGGAGGGCGGCTACCGGGCGACCGTCCGGCTGCTCAGCCGCCCCGAGCGGCCCACGGCCGTCTTCGCCGTGAACGACATCGCCGCCGTCGGCGTGCTCTCGGCGGCCGAGGAGCTGGGGCTGCGGGTCCCGCGCGACCTGTCCGTCGTCGGCTACGACAACACGAGCATCGCCCGCCTGCGGCACGTCTGGCTCACCACGGTCGACAGCACCAGCCACGAGGTCGGCCGCCGAGCGGCCCGCTGCCTCCTGGAGCGCTTCGAAGGCGCCGGGGGAGAGGGGCGGGTCCAACTCGCCACCCCTTCAATGGAGATCCGGGGCTCGACCGCACCGCCGCCAGGGGGAATGACCGCGTCCGCGTCGCTCACGAACTGAGCGCACTCCCGTCGCTCACAGGTTGATCGCGTACGCCTTGCGCAGCGTCTCGTGCACCGTCCACGTCGTACGGTCGCCCTCGCGCAGTACGGCCATGTCGCCCGGCCCGACCCTGAGCGTCGCTCCGCCCTCGACCTCGATGGTGGCCGACCCGCTGATCACGACGAAGAGTTCATCGGCCTCCGTGTCGGTGACCACGCCGGGCGTGATCTGCCAGATGCCCCGCACCTGACGGCCGTCCTCCGACTCCCAGACCACCTTCCCGGTCACCTCGGGCGTCCCGGAGACGATCTGCTCGGACGTGAGGGGCTCGGGTTCGAGCTCGGCGTCGGGGATGTGGAGTACGAAGCTGTGCGTCATGCGGCGACCTTAGCCGGGCGCAGCCGGGCGGCGGCCTGGACACAGTGTGCGGTCCGGGTGCTCCCGGGCGGACACTCCGTCGGCAGCGGCCCGGGACGAAGCCGCGCGGCAACTGATCGGCACGCGCTGACGAGTTGCGCCGACCAGGGCGTCCACCTCGCCCTGTCTTCTCGTCCGTCATTCATATCTAATCGTCCGTCATATGTACCGATCACCCGAACTGGGTTATACGACGGTCTCGCGTATTGTTGCGTCATATGCCTGCTGTGACGCGGGCGGCTCTCGGTATGCCGGGGGCAGGGGAGTTCATGGGTGAAGGGGGAGCAGGGCGTGTCGGCATTTCTCTCGGTGGTGGCCGTCGTCGCGTTCACGGCCACGGCGGGCCTGCCCTGGTGGGTGGTCGCGGCCGTGGCCCTGCTGATCGCGGGGTTCGCCGCGGGGCGGTGCTGGAGCCCGGGCCGGGGGGCCAGGAACGCCTCGGCCCCCGGCCCGGTGGCCCAGCCCGTCTGGTTCTCGGCCGGCAACGGCTCGCCTGTCCGGCCGGTCCCGGCGGCCGTACCCGTGCCGTGCCCGGAGGAGCACGCGGAGAAGGTCCGCAGCGGCCGTTAGGGCCCTTCTGATGGCTCTCCGCGGCGTCGCGACGCCCGGCACGCCCTCTCGCCGCACCGGACAAAAGCCCTAGTAGCTCCGCTACGAGGGCTTCCGCCCGGCACGCCGAGAGCACGCACCGAACGCCGCTCCTTCTCCCGCGGAGAGCCATCAGAAGGGCCCTAGCCGCGGACCGGCGGGTGGGCGCATGCCGCGCATGAGGTAGGGTTGACGTGCATGATCACGCGGTTCGCCGCGGGACGGGCAACGGGACGTGGCGCAGCTTGGTAGCGCACTTGACTGGGGGTCAAGGGGTCGCAGGTTCAAATCCTGTCGTCCCGACGGTTGGTCGAACGGACGGATGGTCCGGGCAGGGGCCTTGGCTCACTTCGGTGAGGCGGGGCCCTTTTCGTTTCAGCACCGCCCGATGTGCAGTTCGGCCCACCGGCTGGTCCCGCCCGCGTGCGCGTCGACGCCGCAGCGGGCCGCCAGCGCGGTGACGATGTCGAGGCCCCGCCCGTGTTCGTCGGGGTCGTGGGCGGGAGCCGCCAGGCCGGCCGGGCACGCGGGCCCCATGTCGGTCACCTCCACCCGGACCGCCCCGCGCAGGTCCGGCCGGCTCCACGACAGGGTCAGCGTCGCCGGGGGCAGGGCGTGCACGACCGCGTTGGTGAGCAGTTCCGAGACGACCAGCAGCACGTCTTCGACCCGGTCCGCGGCGAGATTCCAGTCGGCGAGGACCGCGCGGATGCGCCGCCGTACGCCCGAGACGGCTCCCGGCGTGTGCGGCAGCGAAAAGACGTGCTCGGCTTCCCCGCGAGGCGCGGCAGCGAGCTGCGCTGTTGTCATGTCTCCTCCTCCTGGGGAAGCCCTGTCGGCCACCGACCGGGCCGTGAAGGAAACCTAAAGACGGAAATGAGGGCCGTCAACGAACATAGGTCGGCATTGCCGAACGACAGTCCCGAAGCGGAAAAACCAGGACTACCATCGCTTCATGGCCGGCCCAGTCCAGTCGATAGAGCGGGCGGCGGCGATCCTGCGCCTGCTCGCCTCCGGGTCCCGTCGGCTGGGGCTGGGGGAGGTCGCCTCGTCGCTGGGACTGGCCAAGGGCACCGCCCATGGCATCCTGCGCACCCTTCAGCACGTGGACTTCGTCGAGCAGGACCCGGCGACCGGAAAGTACCAGCTCGGGGCGGCCCTGCTGCACCTCGGCACCAGCTACCTCGACGTCAACGAACTGCGCTCCCGCTCCATCAACTGGGCCGACGCCCTGGCCGCACGCAGCGGGGAGGCCGTCCGCCTCGGCACCCCACTGGAGGGCAAGGTGCTCGTCATCCACCATGTCTTCCGGCCGGACGACACCCTCCAGACCCTCGACGTCGGCGCACTGCTGCCGCTGCACGCCTCCTCGCTCGGCAAGGTCCTGCTCGCCTTCGGGGCCACCCCCGTCGACGCCCTGCTGGAGGAGGCGCCGGAAGCGTACACCCGGCACACCCTGGTCCATCCGGAGCAGCTGGGCCGGGCGCTCGGTGAGATACGGGATCTCGGCTGGGGCGCGGAGGTGCAGGAGATGAGCATGGGCGAAGCCGGCGTCGCCGCGCCGATCCGGGGGCAGGGCGGCCTCGTCGTCGGCGCGATCGGAGTGTCCGGGGCCGTCGAGCGGATCTGCGACACCAAAGGCCGGCCGCTGCCGGCCCTGATCACCGTGCTGCGCGAGGCGGCGCGCGCGATCTCCAGAGACCTGGGCGCGGCCCGCTGGTAGCCCCCAGCACCTCCGCGACACATCGGAAGGCAGGGCCGATCATGGTTGACCGGTATGTGATGTCCATCGACCAGGGCACCACCTCCACCCGATGCATCCTGTTCGACCACGGCGGGCGGCTGGCGGCGGTGGCCCAGCGGGAGCACCAGCAGTACTTCCCACGGCCCGGCTGGGTCGAGCACGACGCCCTCGAGATCTGGCGCAACCTCCAGCGCGTGGTACCCGAGGCGCTCGACTACGCGGGCATCGACGCCGGTCAGATCTCCGCCGTCGGGATCGCCAATCAGCGCGAGACATCGGTGCTCTGGGACCCGCGCACCGGCGTCCCCCTCGGCCGCGCGATCGTCTGGCAGGACACCCGTACCGCCCCGCTCGTCGACGAACTGAGGACGGACCCGGGGGACGACTTCTTCCTCGACCACTGCTGCCTGCCCCCCTCGACCTATTTCTCCGCCCCCCGCATCCGCTGGCTGTTCGACAACGTCGACGGCCTGGAGCGCCGCGCCCGCGACGGCGAGGTGCTCTTCGGCACCATCGAGAGCTGGCTGATCTGGAACCTCACCGGAGGCACCGACGGCGGCCTGCACATCACCGACGCCACCAACGCCAGCCGCACCATGCTCATGGACATCCGCACCCTGACCTGGGACGACGCGCTGATGGACTTCTTCGGGGTCCCGCGGGCGATGCTGCCGGAGATCCGCTCTTCGGCGGAGCGCTACGGCGAGGCCCGCGCCCCGCTGCCCGGCGTGCCCATCACGGCGGCCCTCGGCGACCAGCAGGCGGCCCTGTTCGGCCAGACCTGCTTCTCCCCGGGCGAGGCGAAGTGCACCTACGGAACCGGCAGCTTTCTGGTGATGAACACCGGAACCGACCTCGTACGCTCCGAGCACGGGCTGCTCACCACCGTCGCGTACAAGATCGCCGACCAGCCCACGGTCTACGCACTGGAAGGCCCGATCGCCGTCACCGGCTCGCTGGTCCAGTGGTTCCGGGACCGGCTCGGCCTGATCCACAGCGCCCCCGAGATCGAGACGCTGGCACGCACCGTCGAGGACAACGGCGGCTGCTACATCGTCCCGGCCTTCTCCGGACTGTTCGCACCGCACTGGCGCAGCGACGCCCGCGGGGTCATCGTCGGCCTCACCTCGTACATCACCAAGGGCCACCTGGCCCGGGCGGTCCTGGAGGCCACCGGGTGGCAGACCCGGGAGGTCGTCGACGCGATGAACGCCGACTCCGCGCTCGCCCTGAAGCAGCTGAAGGTCGACGGCGGAATGACCTCCGACCACCTCCTGATGCAGATCCTGGCCGATGTGCTCGACGTGCCCGTCGTACGGCCGCTGGTCCACGAGACCGTGTCGCTGGGCGCGGCCTACGCGGCCGGGCTCGCCGCCGGCTACTGGCCGGACCTCCAGGTCCTGCGCCGCAACTGGCACCGCGCCGCCCAGTGGCTGCCGGACATGGACCCCGAACGACGGGAGTGGGAGTACGCCTCCTGGAAACGGGCCGTCGAGCGGTCGCTGGGGTGGATCCAGTCGCCGGGACGGGACTGAACCGGACGGGACCGACCGGACGGGACCGAGGGGCCGACCGGACGCACGCCGGCCCCACGCTCACGCCGTGCTGTTCAGCGGCCGACCAGGAGCCCCCGTCCCCGCAGCACCCGACGCTCCAGCGGGCTGAAGATCAGCAGGTCGATGGCGATACCGACGAGCAGGATCAGGAAGATGGCCAGGAACACCTGCGGCATGCTGCTGTTGTTGCGTCCGTTCTCCAGCAACTGGCCGAGACCGACGCCGAGATCGGGGGAGGAGGCGATGATCTCGGCGGCCATCAGCGAACGCCAGGAGAACGCCCACCCCTGCTTCAGGCCCGCCAGATAGCCCGGCAGCGCCCCCGGCATCACGATGTGCCAGGCGCCCCGAACCCCCCGCGCGCCGAGCGTGCGTCCGGCGCGCAGGAACAGCGGCGGAATCTGGTCGATGCCGGCGACCAGTCCGTTGGCGATGGACGGGACCGCGCCGAGCAGGATCACCGCGTACATCATCGAGTTGTTCAGGCCCAGCCAGAGCACGGCGGGCGGCACCCAGGCCACCGACGGCAGCGACTGGAGGCCGGACAGGATGGGGCCGATGGCCGCCCGGACGAACCTCACCCGGGCCACCAGCAGTCCGAGCGGTGTGCCGATGGCGAGCGCCAGCAGGAAACCGAGCAGACCGCGTGAGACGGACGTCCAGATGTAGTCGAGGAGCGTCCCCTGGAGCCAGGCCTCGCGCACCTCGCCCCACACGTCCGACGGCGAGGCCAGCTTGTAGGCGGGCGCGACCTCGGCCCACACCAGCAACTGCCAGACCACCAGCACCAGCGCGACCGCGGTGACGGGCGGCAGCACCTTGCGGGTCAGGGTCTCGCGCAGCGGCGTACGGGCGACCTGCACCGAGTCCAGTGCGTCGAGCCCGGCCTCCAGCCCGGCCAGATCGTCGGCGCCCCTCTTGCCGAGGCCGGTCGTGTCCTTGACGGCGACGCCGTCGTCAGTGCTCGCCATGACGGCGGATCTCCCCACGCAGTTCTTCGGTGATCTCGACGGACAGCTCGGCGACCGCGCCGTCCTCGATACGACGCGGATGCGGCAGGCCGATCGTCCACTGCCGGGCGATCCGGCCCGGGCGGGAGGACAGCAGGACGACCCGCTGGGCCAGCTTCACCGCCTCGCGCACGTTGTGCGTGACGAACAGCACCGACACACCCGTCTCCCGCCAGATACGGGTGAGTTCGTCGTGCAGCACGTCCCGCGTGATCGCGTCCAGCGCGGCGAACGGCTCGTCCATCAGCAGCAGCCGGCTGTCCTGGGCGAGCGCCCGGGCCAGCGCGACACGCTGACGCATGCCGCCCGACAGTTCGTGCACCCGCTTGCCGTACGAGCCTTTCAGCCGGACCAGGTCCAGCAGCCGTTCCGCCTCCTGGCGTCGTTCGGCCTTGGCGACTCCCCGCAATTTCAGGGCGAGTTCGATGTTCTTGCCCGCGGTCAGCCACGGGAACAGCGCGTGCTCCTGGAACATCAGGGCGGGCCTGCCGTCCGTGCCGATCGAGCCGGCGGACGGCAGGTCGAGGCCCGCGACCAGGTTGAGCAGAGTGGACTTGCCGCACCCGGATGCCCCCAGGAGGGTGACGAACTCGCCGGGCGCGACATCGAGCGTGATGTCGTCCAGCACGAGCTGCCGCCCGCCGGGTGCGCCCGGCGCCGGGAAGGACTTCGAGACGTGCTCGATCCGGGCGGCGTACGCCACCGCGCGGGCGTCCTCGGCGACCTTCGCGGTGGTGACCGTCGTCGTGGCCATGCTCGTCATCTCCTGGGGACTCGTCGGATGCGGTGCTCTTACTCGACGCCGAGACCGGCGTCGTCGACCTCGCCCTTGCCCTCGGCCCCGAGGACCTTGTTGAGCGGCGTGAGGTCGTAGATGCCCTTGAGATCGGGCTGCTCCAGCAGGCCGGCCTGCACCGCGTGCTCCGCCTCGGTGTCGAGGGTGGCGGCCAGCGGGTCGTCGAGGAAGGTGATCGACTTCCAGGCCGGGTCGATGACCTCGGGGGGCAGGGCCTTGCCGGAGAGCTTCTCCAGCGCCTGGTTGGCGGATGCCTTGGCCTTGTCCGGGTGGGTGTCGATCCACTCGTTGGTCTTCACCGAACCGCGCAGCACGGCCTCGACGACATCCGGGTGCTCCTCGAGGAACTCCTGTCGGACGATGATGTTGGTGATCACGAACTTCTTGTCCGGCCACAGGTCGGCCTCGTCGAGGAGCACCTTGCCGCCCTCGGCGACCAGCTTGGACGCGGTCGGCTCCGGCACCCAGGCGCCGTCGATCGAACCGGACTTGTAGGCATCTGGCGTGATCTTGTTGTCGGTGCGGACGACCGAGACGTCACCCTGGCCGCTCTCCGCGTCGACCTTCCAGCCCTGCTCGGCGATCCAGTTGAGCAGCGCCACGTCCTGGGTGTTGCCGAGCTGCGGGGTGGCGATCTTCTTGCCCTTGACGTCCTTGAGGGACTTGACCTTCTCCGGGTTCACCACGAGCTTCACGCCGCCCGACGCCGAACCGGAGACGATCCGCAGGTTCTTGCCGCCGGACTTGAGGTAGCCGTTGATCGCCGGGGACGGGCCGATCCAGCCGATGTCGATGGAGCCGGAGTTCAGCGCCTCGATCTCCGACGGGCCCGCGTTGAACGTCGACGGCTTGATCGTGGTGCCGCCGAGCTCCTTCTGGAACAGGCCCTCCTGGAGGCCGACCAGGGCGGTGGCGTGCGTGAGGTTGGGGAAGTAGCCGATCTTCACCTCGTCGACGGAGAGCTTCTTGCCCTCCGCCGCGACCTCGGCCTGCTTGCCGTCGTCGGCGGATTCGGCGCCGTAGCCGCAGGCGGTCAGCAGCAGAGGGAGCGCCGCTATGACGGCGAAGGTGCGCAGAGTCGTGAGCGGTCTTGCGGCAGACACGGAGGTGTCCTCTCAGGGAAAAGTGATCAGGGAGGTGCGGCATGCGCGTGGGGCGGGCGAGAGCGACAAGCGGGTGCGGAGCCTGTCGGGTCCGCACCGGCACACCACGCGCCCGCCGGCCCGGTGGGGGCGGCAGGGGTTCAGCGGTGTGGGGGACGCGTGCGTTTCGCGGAGAGTCTCAGGCGAGCCGACAGATGGCGCTGGACGTGCGGCCGAAGTCGATGTGGCGGCGTGAGGTCAGGAAGGACGAGAACGGGTCGGTGAGGTCGCGCATGCTCATGGCCACCCCACCCCACAGATCCCTAGTTTTCCTACCTGGTTGATGGGGATCGTGGCAGAAGGTTGCCGCCGCCCCAAGAGGCATTTCATATGCTGGACGCTCTCATCTCTCCATTTGGGACGACGGGCGTTCCCGGGGCTCGGTGCGGGGCGGGAATCGGCCAAGGCGACTCACTTTCCCTGTATTTCCGATCGAATTACTAGGGAAGTGTTGACCCTCCTCACCGGAGCGCGTGAGGATGACGTCGACCGGGTCGGCCGGACAGCCCGGGTCAGCGTTCTCCTCTGCCGAGAAGGAAGTCCGCCATGTCAAGCGCAGCACCGGCCGACGAGGTGACGGAAGCCGAGGCCGGAGCCGAGCCGGCCGACTGGCGGCACATCGCCGGCGAGTTGGCGGACGACCTGGCCACCGACGCGGCCGAGCGCGAGCAGGCCGGCAAGCCACCGCTGGACGAGGTGGCGCGGCTGCGCGAGTCGGGCCTGCTGACCCTGCTGGTCCCAACGGCGCTCGGCGGAGGGGGCGGTGACTGGCGTACCGCATATGCGGTCGTGCGGATCCTCGCCGCGGCCGACGGCGCGGTCGGTCAACTCCTGGGCAGCCACTACTTCCTGTCCCAGAGCCCCCGGTTCTTCGCCGGCCCCGAGCGCGCCGCCCGCGTCGAGCGGACGTTCACGGCCGGGCAGTGGTACTGGGGAGGCGGTATCGCCTCCTGCGAGCCCCCGCTCATGCTCACCCCCACGCCCGACGGGTATCTCCTGGACGGCCATCAGAGGTACGGCTGCGCAGTGGGCGTCGCCGACCGGCTCGTGGTCCGGGCCGCCGTCCCCGGCACCGGCGAGCCCCTCGCCGTCCTGGTCGATCCGGCCCACCCGGGTCTGGTGAGCGGCACCGGCGGCGACACCTTCGGGCAGCGGCTGGCGGCCGGCGGCGCCGTGGGCTTCGACTCCGTCCCGGTCGCGAGCGACGGCGTGCTCGGCTCCCTGTCGGCCGACGACGGCGCCCTGTCCCCCTTCACCGGCCTCGCCGCGCCGACCGCTCGACTGGTCTCCGCCCAGTTCTGTCTCGGGCTCGCCGAGGGACTGCTCGGCGAGGTCCGTGAGTACGGCAGGGCGGCGGTGCAGTCCTCGTGGCAGCCGCTCCCCGCCCACCTCTGGCCCGCCGGGGCACCCCACCCCCGGTCGGGCGGCTCACCCGCCCCCTGGCAGGGCGGCCGGCCGCAGGACCCGCTGGTGCTGACCGCGTACGGCGAACTCGCCGTCACCGCACGCGCCGCGTCCGCCCTCGCCGACCAGGCGGTGGCCGCGCTGACCGACGGCCTCGCGCGGGGCGAGGACCTCGACGACGAGGAATGCGCGGAGATCGCCGTCCTCGCCGGTGCGGCCGAGGCCGCCGCCGCCCGGGCCGCACAGGAGATCACGACGCGGGCTCTGGACGCCGTCGGCGCGTCGGCGGCCCTCGCCGGGCACGGCCTGGACCGCTTCTGGCGCGACACGCGGACCCACACCCTGCGCGAGCCGGTCGCCCACCGACTGCGCGAGGTCGGCGACTACTTCCTCAACGGCGTGCATCCTCCGTTCAGCCTTCCCGCCTGACGGCAAGGGGCGGGGCGGCTGGGCGAGCGCTGCCTCGGCAGGGCGGTGAGGGATAATCCCAGCATGCGGATCTCGGCGAGGGCGGACTATGCGGTGCGGGCGGCGTTGGAGCTGGCCGCGGCCGGTGACGACACCTCGCTGAAGGCCGAAGAGATCGCCGAGGCCCAGGGCATCCCGCACAAGTTCCTCGAGGGCATCCTGGGCGATCTGCGCCGGGGCGGCCTCGTGGTCAGCCGGCGGGGCGGCAAGGGCGGCTACCGGCTCGCCCGCCCGGCCGACTCGATCCCCATCGCCGATGTGATCCGCGTGGCGGACGGCCCGCTGGTCTCGGTGCGGGGCGTCCGCCCGCCCGACCTCTCCTACATCGGCCCCGCGGAATCCCTGCTGCCGCTGTGGATCGCCGTACGGGCGAACGTCCGCAAGATCCTCGGCGAGGTCACCCTGGCCCATGTCGCCGCGGCCAAGCTGCCCGACGACGTCGTGAGCCTCGCCGACGACCCCGAGGCGTGGACGAATCCCTGAGCCACCCTGCCATGGGGGAGGGGCCGGTCTCGAGGGGCCGGTCTCCTCAGCCGGCCTGCTTCTCCCATACCGACACGTGCTTGCCGCTCTCGCTGGTGAACGGCGCGCCCGTCCAGTCCTCCCACCGGTCGCGCAGGCGCATCCCGGCGAGCCGGGCCATCAGGTCCAGCTCGGCGGGCCAGACGTACCGGAACGGGACGGACCAGTGCTCGGGGCGGCCGTCGACGAGGGTGACGTAGTGCGAGCTCATCGCCTGGGTGGCGACGTCGTAGGTGTCGAACGCCCAGCGTGTGTCGCTGATGTGGAACGGGACGGCGCTCTGCCCGGGGGGCAGCTTGCGCAGTTCGGGCACGCCCACCTCGACGACGAAGCAGCCACCGGGCCGCAGATGGGAGGCGGCGTTGCGGAAGCAGTCGACCTGCGCGTCCTGGGTCGTCAGATTGCCGATCGTGTTGAAGACGAGGTAGACGAGGGCGAATTCACCCTCGACCCGTGTCGTCGCGAAGTCCCCGATGGTCACGTCGACGGCGTCGCCGCCGGGCTTGGCACGCAGCCGGTCCACCATGGCGCGGGACATGTCGACGCCGTGCACCGGCACCCCGCGGGCGGCCAGCGGCAGCGCGATCCGGCCGGTGCCGACGCCGAGTTCGAGGGCCGGTCCGCCGTCGGCCAGCGCGGCCAGCAGGTCGACCGCCGGGTCCACCACATCCGGGCGGAACATGTCCGCGGCCGAAGCGTCGTAGCCCGCCGCGATGCTCTTCGAGAAGTAACCGTCGTCATCGATCACCCCGGGACCGTACTGCCGTCCGGCCCGCCGGAGCACCCGAATTCCGGGCCCTCGCGACGCCGCGGGGGCAGGCACGGCGTGGCCGGAAAACGTCGCCCTCCCCCGAAGGCGGCGTTTCCCGGCCACATCCCCCGGCGCCGGACTGTGGGCGGTCGGCCGTGCCCGTGCGTGGCGGCTGCGTGCCGTCACCAGCACATGACCGCTGTCTCCCCCGATCCCCAGTCGGAGTAGAGGCGCACCCTGACGAAATAGCGGCGGCCCTTGACCAGGCGGGCCTTGACGGTGGCGTTGCGCGGAGTGCCGCCGTCGTCCTGCGCGGTGAGGTAACGGGGCTCGCCGTCCCGTTCCTCGAAGACCACGACGACCGTGTCGCCGTCGCCGAAGGTGCCCACGGTGTACTCGCGGGTCTCCGGCGGCTCGATGACGAAGTCGGCCTGTCCGGCCGGCCCGAGCCGCAGCGGCACCGAGCGGAACGGCACCAGCTCGGCCGGCCCCGGCGGCCCGGCGGGCGGGTACCAGCGGCGGACGAACTCCTTGTCGGCCTCGGACAGCACGCCCGGCGGGTTGAGACCCGCGCGGAACTGCTCGGGCTCCAGGATCAGCCCGGCCGAGAACGGATACTCCATGATCGACTGCGGGTCCCAGACGGAACCGTTGACCTCGCGCGGATCGAGCTTGCGCAGGATGTTGAAGAACGTCTTGTCCCGGCTCCAGAAGTTCGGCGGCCCCGCGAGATCCGTGTACACGGCCTCGTCGTCCCAGTGGATGCCGGCGAACGGGCTCTGGTGCTCGTGCAGCATGCCGAGCGCGTGCCCGATCTCGTGCAGGGCCGTGCCCCGTTCCCCGGGCACGGTCAGGTCCCAGCCGAAGTTCATGGTGCGTTCGTTCAGGCCGACGCGCAGCGCGTCCTTGCCCACGGTCGACCAGGAGCCGTCCCCGAGCTGGAAGCCGATGCGCAGCTCGGCCTCCGAGCGGTCGCCGACCTCCACGAACGACAGCCCGATGCCGAGCGACCGCCACTCCTCGAAGCACTCGCGCACGACGTCCCGCTGCTTCTTGCCGCCGACCCACGAGACCCGCTGGGCCCGCCCGGCCTCGGGGTCGGTGATCACGGAGCCGTCGGAGTCCCGGTCGAAGAAGTAGTAGTGCAGAACGGTGTTGTTGACCCACATCCGCCGCCCGCTGATGAGCGCGCCGAGCCGTTCGGCGGCCAGCCCCGGCGCGAAGGCGGGTGCCGACGCCTGCGCGAGGGAGCAGTAGCGTGCGGTCATGCGAACAGCCTGCCGACGTCCCGCCCTCGGCGCCTGAGTCGGGGGCTACTCAAATGCCCCTGTATCAAGGGTGAGTCGACGCGCTCTCATTGCCGTGACGACTTTCGACAAGGACGCGAAGACCCTGGACATGCCCTGGCCCTTCACCGGCAGGCAGGCCGAACTGGAGCTGGTCCGGGGGTCCTTCGCGGCCGGTCGGCACGGCATCGTGATCACCGGCCCGGCGGGCTGCGGCAAGACCCGGCTGATGAGCGAGGCCGCCCGCGGCACCGACTGCGCCCGGGTCGCCGGCACCCCCGGCACCCGGCGGATCCGCTTCGCGGCGTTCGCGCACCTCGTGCCCGAGACCGCCTCCCTGCACGAAGCGCTCCAGCACCTGTCGGGCGTACGACTGCTGCTGGTGGACGACGCGCATCTGCTCGACGACGCCTCGGCGGCCCTCGTGCACCAGCTGGCGGTGCACGGCCGGAGCCGTCTGCTGGTCGTCACCGCCGACGGCGCCTCCGCCCCGGGCGCCGTCACCCGCCTGTGGACCGGCGAACTCCTGCCCCGCCTCGCCCTGGAACCGCTGCCCCGCGAGGAGACCGCGCGGCTGCTGGGGCGCGGCACCGGCGGCGGTGACCTCGAGCCCCTCACCGTGAACCGGCTGCACCGCCTGTGCCAGGGCGATCTGCGGCTGCTGCGCGACCTGGTCGGCGCGGTACGCGAGCGCGGACTGCTCACCCCCGTCCCCGGCCCGGACGCGGACCCGGACGAGCGGGCATGGCGTGGCCCGCTGCCGCTCACCCCGACGGTACGGGAACGCACCGCGCACCTCCTCGAGGACGCCCGCCCCGCCGAACGCGAGACCCTCGAACGCCTCGCCTTCGCCGAGCCCCTGCCCCTTGACCTCAACGAACTCGACCTGACGTGCGTGGAACACCTGGAGGCCGCCGCCCTGGTCCGCGTCGACGACCGGGGCGCCGTCCGAATCGCCCACCCCCTGCACGGCCCGGTGCTGCGGGCCGCGGCCGGCCGGCTGCGGGCGAGGCGGCTGTCCCGTACACCGGACCAGTGCGGGCCCGCTCTGGACGCCGAGCGCGCGGCGCTCGCCCGGCGCATCGAGCGGGCCGACGTACGAGCGTTTGCGGCGCCCGTGGGGGAGTGGCTGGTCGCTCAGGGCGCACCGGTGCCGGCCGGATACGCCGCCGTACGCGCCCGGTTCGCGCGGCTGCGCGGGGAGCTGCGCGAGGCGGCGGCTTGGGCGCGGGAAGGGCTGCGGGACGGCGGGGACGACGCGTCCTGCCGTCTCGAACTCGCCCTCGCGACAGCGCAGTCGGGCGATCCGACGGCTGCGCACCAGATCCTGGGTGGCCGCCCCGACGGGGGTGGGGCGGCCACCCGGCCCACAGCGGTCCGCGGCGCCGCCGAAGGGGCCGCCGGGGCGATCACCGCCGACGCCTACGACGCCGTCCGGCACGGCGTCCCCGAGCGCGCCGCGGGCCGGCTGACCGGCGTCTTCGCCGCGCACGCCGACGCGCTGGGCCGCGGCGACGGTCCGGCGCTGGACCGAGTGGCCGAGGAACTCGCGGAGCGCGGCTTCCTGCTCTACGCGGCCGAGGCGCACGCCCAGGCCGTCCGGGCCCACCGCGACCCGCGCGCCGCCCGCACCGCACGCACCCGTGCCGTTGCCCTGGCCCGCCGCTGCCAGGGTGCCCGCACCCCGGCCCTGTCCGGGCTGGTCCTGGGCGAACTGACCGCGCGGCAGCGGCAGATCGTCACGCTGGCGGCCACCGGGCTGAGCAACCGGCAGATCGCCGAGAAGCTCACCCTGTCCGTGCGCACGGTCGGCAACCACCTCTACGGTGCCTACGCCCGCCTCGGCGCCGGTGACCGCGGAGCCCTGCCGTGGCTGGTCGAACTGCCGGACACCCAGCCCGCGTAGGGAGGGCTCAGGCGGCTCCGAACGCCGAGAACGCCCACCCGGTCGCCTGGTGCAGCGCGTCGCCCGGCAGCGCGGCGCGCGCGTCGCGCAGGGCCTCCGCCAGGGAGAGGCCCTCGCTCAGCCCCTTGTGCAGGGCGAGCATCAGGGGCACCACCGCGGCGTCGTTGACCGGCGCGCTGGACGCCACCACCCCCGCCGTGCCCAGCGGCAGCAGCGCGGTGACCAGGCCGAGGAGCTCGTCGGCGCCGACGGAGGCGAACCGGGCGGTGTCGCAGCAGGACAGGATGATCCGGTACGGGCTGCGGTCCAGCCGTTCGAAGTCGTGCACGATGAGCGGGCCGTCGGCCATCCGCAGGTCGGAGAAGAGGGGGCTGTCCGCGCGGAAGGTGCCGTGCGCCGCGATATGGGCGAGCGCGGCCCCGTCGAGTTCCTCCAGTACCCGCGGCACGCGCGCGTCTGCCTGCTCCAGGACGACGGATCCGCCGTACCGGCAGGCCAGATGGGGCACCTCCGCGCCGCCCGTAGCCAGCCCCGGCCCGCGCACCAGCACATGCCGGCCGCCCGGCGGCGGCTCGGTCTCCCGGGCCCGCAGCCAGCTGCTCGCCGACGGCGACACACTGAGCACCCGCTCCCGCAGCGACGGCAGCAACGCCCACGGCACCCGGTGCAGCCGGGCCGGCGGCACGACCACCACGGGGCCCTCGCCCAGCTGGGCCGCGGCCGGGCCGAGCAGCAGCTCCTCCAGACGCCGCCCCGCGGCCTCCACGACCGGCAGCCGCCCCTCGGCGCCCGGATGGGCCAGCCGCCGCAGCCCGGCCTGCACATGCTCGGCCTCGGTCTCTGCCTCGGCCAGGAGCCCCGCCTCGAACCGGCGCACCCGCCCCTGCCCGCACAGCAGCACCTGGACCCGCCCGTCCAGCACGGCGAGCTCCACCAGCCGTATGCCGTCGCCGAGCCGTTCCAGGAGCAGGCCCGGCTCGAAGCGTCGGTCCTCGCCCGGCGAGTCACCGCGCAGATGCAGTGTCCGGGACCGTATCTCCCGTTCCAGGCGCCGCTGTTCCCGCTCCAGCGCCGGCACCGGCCGGGCCTCCATCCGGGCGGCCTCCGCACGGGCCGCGATCTCCCGGAACGCCGTCAGGTCGCTCTGGAGCCCCGGATCGGCCGGCGGCCGGGTGGGGGGCGCCGACAGCGCGGTGGCCCGCCAGCGCTCGCTCCACACCAGCAGCCGTCGCGGGCTGCCCGAGTCCAGGCTCGCCTGCTGGGCCAGCGTGGCCAGCTCCGCGCCCTGCGCGGTGGCCCGGGCCCGCAACTCGGAGGCGCCCAGCGTCATCCGGTGCTCGTCCAGCACGTCCAGACCGCGCCGGCACGCCTCCAGGACGCCCCGTCCCGAGCCCGCCGCCCGGGCCCGCAGCGCCTGCGCCGCCCACCCCGTCATCCGGGCCAGCGGCG
>NZ_JBIMKE010000047.1:0-39043 GCF_043673425.1 Streptomyces sp. M41
TGTCCGTCCTCGGTCCGGCGGTTGGGCCTTGATGGGCAGTACGGCTTCTTGACGCCGGCCGCTGCGGGCGGACACCCCCCACCCCGGCCCCTTCCCGCCTTACGCGGCTACCCCGCCGTCCGGGGTGCGCCCCGGCGGGGGCTGCTCGCCGCCGTACGCGGCTGACCCGCCGTGGGGTGCGCCTATGGCTTCAGGTTCTTGGTGAACCAGTGCTCGGCGTACGGGCCGTTGTTGTGTGGGGGCGTCTCCTCGTAGCCGAGGCGGGTGTAGAGGGTGCGGGCCTCCACCAGGTCGGTGCGGGTGTCCAGGATCATGTGGGTGGCGCCCAGTGCACGGGCCGCACTCTCCGCGGAACGGACGAGGAGGGGGCCGCCGCCCTTGCCGCGCAGTGACTCGTGGACGAACACCCGGGTGAGCTCCGCGGTTTGTGGGGTCAGCAGGCGTACGCCCGCTGTGCCGGACGGTTCGCCCGACCAGTGGGCCACGAGCAACTGGCCTGTGGGTGGTATCAGTTCGGCGCTGGTGTGGGCCTCGATTTCGCGTTCCAGTTCTGTCGGATCGGTGCGGTGGCCGTTGTGCCGGAGGTAGTAGCGGTCGCTGACCTCTGTGTAGTACGCCCTCCAGAGCGCGGTGGCGGTGGGGGAGTCGGGGGGTTCGGGGGTGACGGTCCAGGTCATGGGGGCATTTTTGGGGGAGGAGTCAGTGGGCTCGCAAGCGAATATGGGTGGCCTCGGGGGCGTCCAGTACCTCGGTCTTGTGCCATTCGATGTGCTTGTCGCCGATGTTGTCGAAGAGGCGGCGGCCTCCTTCGCCGATCAGGACGGGGACGACGTGGAGGAGGATCTCGTCCAGGTGGCCGGCGCGGATGAACTGCTGAACGAGGTCCGCGCCGCCCGCCAGGGAGACGTCCTTGTCGCCCGCCGACTCCCGGGCCAGGGCGAGGGCTTGTTCGGGGCCGCCGGTGACGAAGTGGAAGGTGGTGCCGCCCTCCTTGACCAAGGGCTCGCGGGCGTGGTGGGTGACCACGTAGACCGGCAGGTGGAAGGGCGGGTTGTCGCCCCAGGGGGCCTCGCCGGTGATGTACATGCCGTGACCCATGACGACCGCGCCGAAGCGCTGGATCCACTCGGCGACCATGTCGTCCTCGGGGCCGCCCGTGCCGCCCTTGAGGCCCTGTTCCCGGCGCCAGCTGCGCAGCCCGAACACCCACCGGTGCAGGCGCTCTCCGCCGATGCCCAGGGGGTGTTCGCGGCCGGAGTCCGGGCCCGCGATGTAGCCGTCCAGCGACATCGTCAGCTGGGCGATGACCTCACTCATGACTCTCTCTCCTCGGTCGGGGTTGGTGCCTTCACCCTTGCGTCGATCGGGGCGGTGGCGGATCGACACGCCGGAGTCGTTGAATGCGGGGCAGTTTGAGAGGGCTTCTCGGGGCAACCCGCCCCTCATGTCCACAGGTCTGATCGTTTTCATCGTGATTGCGGCGGTCGTCGTGATGTTCGGCGTCGCCCTGGCCCTGCGCGCTCGCGGTGCGCGGGGCGGTGGAGGTCTGAAGCGGCGCTTCGGGCCCGAATACGAGCGGGCAGTGGCCCGGCACGACGGCGACACCAAGGCCGCCGAGCGGGAGCTCGCCCAGCTGGTCGAGCGGCACGGCGGACTGCGTCAGCGGTCGCTGGAGCCGACCGAGCTCGAGCGCTTCGAGGCTCGCTGGACGGCGGCCCAGGAGCACTTCGTCGACTCGCCGAGGGAGGCCGTGCAGGAGGCGGACCGGCTGCTCGCGGAGCTGGCGCACGCCCGGGGTTTCCCGGAGGGCGCGCAGTACGAGGAGCAGGTCGGCGCGCTGTCCGTGCACCACGCCCCCCATGTGCACGGCTACCGGCGTGTGCACCGCGCCGCCCACGCGCCCGTCGGTGACGGACGGGACGGCCAGGGGCAGGGCACGGAGGCGATGCGCGAGGCCATGGTCGAGGCCCGGGCGCTGTTCGAGGCACTGACGGGCCCGGTCGACCGTCATCACGGGGCCTCCCGTGAGGCCCATGAGTCCCGCAAGGACGCCGGCGAGCGCACGCCCGCCCGCAGCAACGGACACCGCAGCCATCTGCCGTGGACGTTCACCCGTCACGCCAAGGGGAGTTGAGTGACATGACGGATGCGATCACCGGCAAGGGGGCGGGGATCGGCCCGGCGGGGAAGACGGAGCCGGTCGCGGCCACCGGTGGGGTGGAGCACCCGCCGGCCAAGGGTCTCGGCGGTGGTGCCGCGGACGGCGGGCGCGCGGGCGTTCCGTTCGTTTCGCACGACGAGTCCGACACGTTCGAGCTGAAGCTCCAGCACGCGGTCGCCACCTTCGTCGACAGGCCCCGGGCCGCCGTCGAAGAAGCCGATCACGTCCTGGAGGAGCTCGCCGCCCGCTTCACCGAGGCGGTGACCCAGCGGCGCCGGACCCTGCGCGGGACCTGGCAGTCCGCGGACCGGGCCGAGGGCGCGACCGAGTCGTCCGCCGACACCGAGCAGCTGCGGCTCGCCCTGCGCGACTACCGTGAGCTCGCGGAGCGGCTGCTACACGTCTGAGCCGTCCTTCGCCGCCGTCCGGCGCTCCCGCCACTCGCGTACGACCTCTTCGACGTCGTACGGCTTGCGGCCCAGGGGAGGGCCGGGCGGCGGCTTCAGCAGCATGTCGCGGATCTTGACGTTCACGTCCGTGATGATCTTCCGGACCGTCCGCTCCGACGGTGCCGCGTAGGCGGCCGTCAGCGCGTCCTCCGCCTCCTTGCGCAGGGCCAGGGCCGGGGGCAGGACCGACAGGCCCTCGCGGGCCATCTTGCGCTTGACCCACCACAGTTCGTCGTACGGCGATTCCAGGTCGGCCGGCAGTGGCCTGCCCGCACCGGGCAGTCTCTCGAAGTCGCCGCGCTCCTGCGCGTCGTGGATCTGCTTGTCGACCCAGGACTCGAACGGGACACCGGGGGGCTTTCGCTCGGTCATGAGTTCATTGTGCCGGACGCGGTGGTGCCGGTCGATTTATCATGCGGCGTCGGTGGCCAAACCGGCCGCTGTACCAGGACGTTTCAGAAGGAGCGCTCGTGCTCGAACTCACCATGGCCGCCGTGTCCGCGGCGGACGAGGGTGCCACGGCCGGCATGCTCATGGCCGACGCGCCCAGCGAGCCGGGCGCGCTGCTGCGGTGCGGCCGGGACAAGGCCGTGTGCCGGCTGGCGACGCCGGACGACTGGCTGTTCGTCTCCCGGGTGCACCTGGAGTTCCTGTGCGGCCCCGACGGCGGCTGGCAGGTGACCTGGCTGCGCGGCTCCCAGCCCGACCCGTCCTCCGAGGTGCGGCTGACGGTCGGGGAGTACGCCCAGCCGATCGCGTACGGCGGGACGGTGCCGCTGCCCAGGGGCGGCAGCGGAGAGATCGTCATCCACGACCGCACCGCCCCGCGCAGCGTCAACGTCGGCTTCTACCACGAGGCTTGATGCGCGCCCCGGCTCAGAGCACGCGGGCCAGCGCGAAACCGTCGTAGCCCTTGGAGCCCACCGTCTGGATCGCCGTGCCGCTCAACCTGGGGTGGCCGGCGATCAGTTCGAGGGCGGCCCGGGTGCCCCGGACGTCGGGCTCGGTGCTGTCGGCGTCGACGACCCGGCCGCCGCGCACCACGTTGTCGACGACGATCAGGCTGCCCGTGCTGGTCAGCCGCAGAGCCCAGTCGACGTAGTGCGGGTTGTTCGCCTTGTCGGCGTCGATGAAGACCAGGTCGAAGGGGGCCGGGTTCTCGTCGGCCAGCTTGGGCAGCGACTCCAGGGCCGCACCCACCCGCACCTCGACGATCTTGTCCAGGCCCGCCCGTGCGATGTTGCGGACGGCGACCTCGGCGTGCTTGGCGCTGTACTCCAGCGAGATCAGCCTGCCGTCGGCGGGCAGGGCGCGGGCCAGCCAGATGGTGCTGTAGCCGCCCAGGGTGCCGATCTCCAGGATGGTGCGGGCACCCTGGATCTCGGCGAGGAGCTGCAAGAGCTTGCCCTGGGGGCGGCTGACGGCGATCGACGGGAGCCCGGCGGCCTCGCTGTTGCGCAGGGTCGCCTGCAGCACCTCGTCGTCCGGTGAGAGCTGGGCGGAGAAGTACTCGTCGACGTCGTCCCAGAGCTGCGCGTCGCTCATCGCGTCACCTTTCGTAAGGCTGATCGGAACCGCTGACCGGGCTGTTGCTGCCGCCAGGGGTACCAGCATGGTCGATTCGGCCGATCGGCGCAGGCGGCGGCGTCGGTGTCGGGCCGGCGACTATCTTCATGTGGACAAAAGCAGAGCGGACGTCAGGTGAAGCGGGGGTGGCCTGCGTCTCTCGTGGAGGTGGCGCGAGCCGCATAGGGTTCGTAGAGATTCCTTACTCGTGAGACTGGACGAACGAGGCGGGAGGCCGACGAGGCGTGGCGAAAGCGGATCACGGCGGGCGACCGGCGGAGGCTCTCGGAGCGACGGCCGTCGGCACGGTCCAGGCGCGCCTGCGTGTGACACGGCTCGGTCTGTGGCTGATCGTGGCCCTGCTCGCCCTGCGGGAAGTGGCCGTCGTCCTCGGTAGCCCGCGCGGGGAGCGGCTGACGGATCTGGAGACCTGGGTCGGCCCGAACGGCGTCCTTCATGTGAAGGGTTCGCTGTACGACTCGACGCAGTTCACCGGTACACCGTTCGGCGGACTCGCCCTCAAGCCGTTGACCCGGGCCGCCGAGCAGGCCCTCGGCTGGGGCTGGACCTTCGGCACCCTTCTGCTGGTCGTCGCCCTCGGGCTGGTCGCCGCCCGTGCCCTGCCACAGCCCGTGACCCGCCGGGTCTCCCTGCTGGCGGCGCCCGTCGCGATCACCCTGCTGATGCTGTCGCTGCCGGTGCGCAACACCCTCTACCTCGGGCAGACCAGCATCATCCCGGTCCTGCTCGTCCTGCTCGGCTGCTTCGTCGTACGCGGCGAGCGCGCCGGCGGTGTGCTCATCGGCCTCGCCGCCGCGCTCCAGCCGACCCTGCTGCTGTTCACGCCACTGCTGTACTGCACCGGCCGTCGCCGGGCCGCGCTGTCCGCGGGGGCCACGTTCGGCGCGAGCACCCTGCTCGCCTGGGCGGCGATGCCGCACGACTCGTACACCTACTGGGTCCATCACATGGCCGGCGTCGGCCTCGGCGGACGCGCCGACGACCTCGGCAACCAGTCGCTGCACGGCGCGCTGCTGCGGCTGGGGCTCACCGGTCCGCTGGAGATCGCCCTCTTCTTCGTGCTCGGCGGTGCCGTCGCCGTCGTCGCCCTGCGCCGCGCCGTGCGCTACGCCCATGACGGTCAGCTCCTGCTCGCCGTCGCGATCACCGGCTGTGCCGCCATAGTCGTCTCGCCCACCGCCTGGCAGCACCAGCTGCTGTGGGTGCTGCTCGCGGTCGTCGGCCGGGTCGGCAGGCGGTCCTGCGACCGGTACGTGTGGCCGGTCGCCGTCGTCCTGGTGATGACGCTGCCCGCGAGGACGATGGTCCCGGACAAGCCGCTGCTGCAGCCCCTGCGCGCCGATCTGATCCTGCTGGCCGCGCTCGTCACGGCCGTCGTCGTCCCGTTCCTGTCGCGGACCTCGCCGTACTGGCGGACGCCTGTCCCGACCCGGTACGCGGACCCGGTCCCCGCGCGTTTCCGGCACATCCCGCTGGTGCCGTTCCTGCGCCGGGTGCTCAGCCGTCCGAACCTGCTGTTCGAGCTGCTGCTGATCCGGGTCACCTACTACGCGTACGCCCAGATCCGGCTCGCCGCGGCCGGTGACTCCAACTCGGCCGGCCGGGTCACCGCCGAGGAGCACGGCGAGGAGGTCCACTCCATCGAGCGTGCCTTGAGCATCGACATCGAGTACTGGGCCAACCACGCCGTCGTGAAGGTCGACTGGCTGCGGGACTTCTTCGACTTCTACTACGAGTCGTTCCACTTCGGTGTCCCGCTCGCCATTCTCGCCGTCCTGTACTGGCGCCGCCCGGTCGACTACCGCTGGGCCCGCACCGCCATCGGCTTCGCCACCGTCTTCGCCCTGATCGGCTTCTGGCTCTACCCGCTCGCCCCGCCGCGCCTGATGCCCGGCCTCGGCTTCATCGACACCGTCCACGGCCCGCAGGACTTCTCCCAGCCCGACTACGGCACCCTCACCGAGCTCACCAACCAGTACGCGGCGATGCCGTCCCTGCACTTCGGCTGGTCCCTGTGGTGCGGCCTGGTCGTCCTCATCCTCGCCCGCAGCTGGTGGCTGAAGGCACTGGGCCTGCTGCACCCGCTCTTCACCGTCACCGCGATCGTCGTCACCGGCAACCACTGGGTGCTGGACGCGCTCGGCGGCGCGCTGGTCGTCGCCGGTGGTTTCGCGGTGACGTACCTGTTCCAGGGGCCGCGCGCCAAGGCGGTGACGGGCCGGGCGGACGAGGTCGGCCGTGGCTCGCCGGTGCTGGTGGGAGGCCGGGCTCCGGGCTGAGCCGTGGGCCGGGTCAGCAGTGGCCTCCCGGTCCTGGTGCGGGGCCGTACTCCGAGCTGATGCGGTATACGCCGGGGGCGGAGACGGTGAGGCGGGTGAACTCGCCCTCGGGGGCGAGGCAGCCGCCGCCGTCGGCGTGCAGCCAGGGTGAGTAGGCCACCCGCACGGTCGCGGTCCCGGCGCGCGACATGCGTACGACGACGTCGGCGGCGGACGTCGACACCACGCTCGCGGGTTCGGTGACCAGCGGCACCGCGTTTCGCACCCGGTACACCCGCCACTCGTCGTCCTGCCACACCGGCTCCAGCCACTCGGGCCGGTCCTCGCGGATCAGCCGTGCCTCGACCTTGGCGTAGCCGTCGGGACGGCCCATCGGGAGCACGACGAAGCCGACGGCCCAGCGGTCCAGCCACTTGCGGTAAGTGGCGGCCGAGAACGAGCCGTCGTAGAACAGCCGGGCGCGTTCCATGTCGAGCTGGCGGTTCCAACCGCGGGCCATGTTGATGTGCGGGGCGAGACCGCTGGCCTCGCGGTGGTTGCGGGCCGGGACGACCTCGACGCGGGTGTGGTCGGCGCCGAGGCGGTCGAGGGCGCGGACCACGCCCTGGGTCTCGGTGGCCCAGCCGGGCACGACCGTGGAGACATAGAGATCGTCGGCGGTCTTCTTGCCGACCCAGCCGACGGAGAACACCAGGGCGACGACGAGCAGCTTTCGGCGGAACCCGGCGAGCGAGGGCCGCGCCAGCAGTACGGCGAGCAGGGCGGCGGGCGCGAACAGCTCGGCGAAGCGCTCGACGTTCGTGCCTATGGGGGAGGCGATGAGGTACGTCAGGACGGTCCCGGCCGCGTAGACGGCGCCGCTCCAGCGGGCGACGCGCCAGGTGCGGGGGGCGATGAGCGTGACGGCCAGGCCCAGGAGGAAGGGCGGCCAGACGCGGTCCATGGACATCAGCTGCTCGCCCTTGAAGGGGAAGAGCAGGCTCGTCACCCCTACGGTGACCGCGGGCGGTACCAGCAGGGCGAGGGCGCGGCCGAGGTCGCGGCTCAGCAGGTGGGCGGCGCCCACGACCACCAGGAACAGGCCCGCCACGGGGCTCGCCATGGTCGCGAGGACGGCGTATCCGGCGGCGAGGACGATCCGCCGCTCACGGGTGAGCAGCAGGCAGGCGGCGAGCCCGAAGGCGACGCCGAGGGCGAAGGTGGTGCGGCCGGAGGCCACGTTGCACCACAGGGCGAAGGACGCGAGGAGGGCCGGGCCGACCGGTCTTCGCAGGCCCTCGACCCGGGTGAGCAGGACGGCCGCGAGCCAGGTGGCCGCGACGCCGGAGACGACGGTGACCGTGCGGACGCCCAGGGCGGCCATCAGGTACGGGGATATCAGGCTGTAGTTGGCGGTGTGCGTACCGCCGTACCAGAAGAGGTTGTACGCCGATTCGCCGTGCCGTTCCGCGAAGCCGGCCCATGCCTCCTGGGCGGCCAGATCGCCGCCGCCGGTGGCGAGGAACAGGGCCCAGACCGCGTAGAGGGGAAGCGTGGGGAGCGTGGCCAGCAGGGGCACGCGGTGGCGGGTCCACAGCCTGCGCGGGAGCGGCTGACGGCCAGGGGGCGCCGACTCGGGGGCGTCGAGGCGGGTCCTGGTGTTGAGTTCGGCTGCGGCCACGTGATCGTAGACGCCGAACGGGGCGGGAACGTTCATCGTGGGCCCGGGTGGGCCCGGGTGGGTGCGAGGGGGCCGTCAGAACCGTGGCTTTCCGCCGACTTCGTCCGCTTCCTCGTCCCGTCCCAGCGCGCGGAGGTTCTGCTCGAGGCGGGCGCGGGTGCGCCGGGTGCCCGAGTGGTCCCTGCCGGCTACGCGCTCGAAGCGGGGCAGCAGAGCGGCGTTGAGGGCCCGTGCCGCTTCGTGCTGCCCGAGCTCGTGCAGGGTGTCGGCGACGCCGGCCTCGGCCCGCAGGGTCAGCACGGAGTCCTCGCCGGAGATCCTTCGGCGCCGCGCGAGCACGTCCCGGCGCAGGGCGAGGACACGGTCGTGCGCGCCGAGCGCGGACAGGGTGGCGGCCAGGTTGGCGATGGCCAGCAAGGTGGTCTCGTGGTCGGCGCCGAGCAGCCGCTCACAGCGCTCGGCGGTGTCCTCGGTCAGCCGCAGCGCCGCGTCGTGGACCTGGTCCAGCGCCAAACACGCGCCCAGGTTGCACGCCGCGAGCAGGGTCGCCGGGTCGTCGGCGCCGCGCACCCGCGTGCGCAGCCGCAGCACCTCCTCGAACAGGGGCCGACTCTGCTCGGTCTCGCCCAGCGCGAACAGGCACGCCGCGAGACGCTCGGCGACATCGACGGTGGCGGCGTGCGAGGCGCCGAGCCGGGCCGTCCAGTCCTGGTGGAGGAACCTGGCCGGCAGGACGCCGAGCGCAGGCTGCTCGGCCTCGTAGAGGTACCTGAGGACGTCGATCAGCAGCGCGCGGAAGGACGCGGGCTCACTGGTCTCGACGCCGGTCTCCCGCAGGTAGCCGAGCAGGGTCAGTGCGTCCGCGGTGACCAGCCGGTAGGAGCTCCACGATCGCGGCTCCCGGGCATCGAGCCCCGGCAGCCCCGCGAGCCGGTCACGGGCGGCGCGGCACACCCCCGCCAGGTCGCCGGTGCCCGCCCGGAACACTTCCACGACCTCGGCGTGCACCCGCAGCACGGCGGGATCCACGGGATACGTCATGCCGTCCACCCGCCCTGCCCCGCGCCCACGGCGGTGTCGAGGTCCGCCGGGCGGACGGCGTCCGCGATCCGTGGTGTCGAGCCGGGGTCGGTCGGACGGCTGCCGTCCACGGCTTGCGGTGCCGAGCGGCGTGAGGCGCAGGTGAGCCCGTGGGGGCGGGCCGGGGCGCGCCGGGCGGCGGCTTCGGTGTGCGCGCTCAGCAGGGCGGGATCCACGGGATACGTCATGCCGTCCACCCGTCCCGCCCCGCGCCCCCGGTGACCAGGTCCGCCGGGCGGACGCCGTCCACGACCCGTGGTGCCGTGCCGTCGGGGGAGGTGCAGGTGAGGCCGTGGGTGACGGCCGAGGTGAGTTCGGTGGCGGCTTCGGGGCCGAGGGCGGCGATCAGGGCATCCGTGGCGTGGTCCAGGAGTGACATGGCGAAGCCCCAGTCCGTGGAGGCGACTTCGTAGAACTTGCGCAGCGCGGCGTCCGGGGCGCGCTCCAGCAGCACCGGGAACAGCCGGGCGACCACGTCCCGGGGTATCCAGTGCTCGCCCGGCCAGCGGAACGTGCAGCGCTCGGCCCGGTCCACCAGGGCCACGGGATCCACCAGGTCGCCCAGGAGCGGGGCCGCCGCGAGGGAGGCCAAAGCGTCCACGCCGCTCGCGGAGCCGTCATCGGCCCGCGCGATGAGCTGCGCGGCCAACTCCCGTAATTCGAGCCGGTGTTCGGGGCGGGCCTCCGCGGCGAAGGCGAGCAGTTGCGCGGCGGCGGGCAGCGGGCCCTCGGTCAGCATGTCCCGTACGCGCCGCGTGAAGGCGGAGCTGAGCGGCGCGCCCGGCGCGGGGGTCACCAGGTCGACCGCGGCGGCGTAGACGGGGTTCTCGATGACCACCTGCCGGACTCGGGAGCGGTGTCCCGGCACCTCGCGGGAGATCCGGAACTCGTGGTGGGCCGCCGCGGCCCTGGCGCTGTCGGTCAGCGCGTCCTCGGGGTTCGCGCGTTGCGGGGGAGCGAGGAGCGCCAGGTGCAGCTCCTCGAAGACCGGCGCCGGGCGCTGCCCCTTGACCTTGAGGTCGGCGTAGAGCCCGGACAACCAGGCGATCGAGGACAGCTGTGCCGCGTGGGCCAGGTACGGCAGCTTCTCGATGGCCTGCGAGTCCTGGGGCCGGCAGGTCAGCGCGCGCAGGGCCAGTTCGAAGTGCACCCGGTGGTCGGGGCGGACGTAGGCCCAGGCCCGTTTCTCCGCGTCGTCGCCGCCGGACATGGACCACCTGTGGTGCGGCAGCTGCGCGAGCGCGCGGTCGGCCTCCTGGGAGAAGGCATCCGCCTCCGGGCCGTGATGGGACCGGCCGCTGTCGAGGCCGTGCGCGGCCACATGCAACTCGGTGAAGCCGATGGCCCGTTCCGCCGGGTCCGCGAGCGAGCGCACGAGGGCGAGCGCCCGGTCCCGGTCGCGGTGTGCGAGCCGGCTCGCGAGGCCGCGCACCACCCTGGCCAGGCTGCTGTGCGAGCCGAGTTCGACGGCGCGGACGATGTCGGCCGGGTCGCGGTAGAAGTGGGTGCGCGCGCGGCCGGCCCATTCATGGCTCAGGTTGAACATCAGCATGATCGCGTCCATGTTCACCCCCGGCGGAGGGTTGCCGGCACCGGCGCCGCGGGGCGGTTCGGGCGAGGAGACGACGAGCTCCGAGCCGTAGCCGCCCCGCCCGCCGAGCAGCGCGGGACCTTCCGTACGGCGGAGCAGGTCCTCCAGGATCACGCGGGCTTCGTCGATCTCGCCTCTGGCGACGTGCATGTGCGCGATACCGGCGAGGACCGAGTACCGGTCGCTGCCGTAGATCCCCCGGTCCGGGTCCCCGGCCGCGGTCTCGAAGTAATGGCTCCACATTCCGCTGTCGTTCCAGGAGGTGCGCTGCACGTCCTCGGCGATCCGGGCCGCCCGGGCGGGATCGAGCCGGGCCATGCGCTGGATGATGCGCACGAGGTCGTCGTCGCGCCGCACACCGAGCAGCCGCCCCTTGCGCCGTTCCTCCGGCGGGTCGCGGAACTCGGCGTACTCGGCTTCCAGCAGCCGCAGTTCCTGCGCGCGGCTCGACCGCCCCAGCGCCGACAGAGCGCTGTGCTCGGCCCAGGACGTCTTGGCCCAGGCGAGATAGCGGTCGACGAGGGTTTGCGCCCGCTCCGGCGATCCCCAGCGGCTGAACAGCCCGGCGGCTTCGAGGACCGCGTTTTCCGTACGGCCGTCGACCACCATCGTGTCCAGGCGGGACAGCAGGAGGCGGGCGGTGGTCCGGTCCACGTCGGCCAGGACCTCCGCCGCCCTCGTCAACCGACCGGCGAGGCCCTCCTCGCCGGCGGCCTCGAAGACCTGCGCCCGCACCCGCGCCAGGAACCGGCGCCCGGTGTCCGGTTCGTGCGGGGCCCACAGCGCGGCCAGTCTCGCCAGCGCGACGACCTGGGCCGCCGGTCTGGCGGTGTCCAGGCAGGACTCGGCCCTGTGCAGCACCTCGGCGAGCCGCTCGGGCGCCACTCGCTCCGCCAGGTCCAGGTAGTCCGCGCAGCGGTCGGCGCTGATCCTCTCGATGATCGCGCAGGCCCGGTCCGGGTCCGGCTCGGCCGCCGCGGCTGCCCGGCACAGGCCGTCGGGCAACTCGCCACGCGCCGAGGGCTGTTGTTCGGCCGCCAGCCCGTATTCCCACAGCCGCACCGCCCGGTCGAGATCATGGGGCGCGAGCAGCCGTGCAGCCATCGCCATCGCGCTGCGCGCCTCGTGTTCGCGGTAGTACTTCGTGCCGTGCCGGGGGATGGTGAGCGCCGTCTCCACGAGCAGCTCCAACAGCTCCTCGGCCGACGGGTCGTGGGGCCCCGGGTGCGCGTACCGCCAGATCTCCGCGACCGCCGCGAAGCGGTGCATCGACGGCGCGATCCCGGAGGCGTGCTCCAGGGCCTCCTTCAGCCGGCCCAGCCGGGCCAGCAGCCCGAGCGCGCGGGGTGGCAGCGCACTGCTGGACTGCGCCGCCTGATGACGTACGACGCCGAGATACGTCAGCCGCGGCAGCCCCTCCCGCACCGGCGCGGTCCGGGCGATGTGCCGGGCGACACGGTCGACGAGTTCGAGGAATCTGCGCTCGGCCCCGAACGCCACCCTGATCGCCCGTGACAGCCCCGGGCAGACCAGCTCGACGGCCTCGCCGGCGGCGGCCGGACGCCCGCTGCGCAGCAGGTGTTCGACCAGATGCACCAGCCCGTACGGGTCGACCCGCGACCAGTCGACCTCCTGCCAGCTCGCCGCCGAGCCTCGGTAGTGCCGCACGATCCGCTCGTGCCACTCGGTCTCCTCGACCGCGCACTCCGGGTACTCCCGGTCCGCCTGCTCTCCGACCAGGTACTCGCCGACCGACGTGTGGAACAGGGCGATCCGGTCGGCGCGGCGGACGATCAGCCAGCGCAGATGCCGCAGCACATTGCGCACATGACGCCGCTGACCGGTCAGGCCGGACAGCTCGATGAGCACGCTCTCCGGCAACGGCTCCCTGGCCACGGTCAGGATGCCGAGGACGGGCTGCCCGATGCTCTCCCAGACATAGACCTCGCGCTGATCCCCGAGCGCGGCCTTCCCGATGCCCTCCACCGCCTGGCGCGCCGCGTCGACGAGCACCCCGTAGATGCCCGCGAGATCCGGTGGCAGCCCGTCGAGGTCGAACAGCCGGACGGCCATGTCCTCGTTGCCGAGCTCGATGGCGTCGGACAGCGCTCGCGCATAGCTCGCGACGTACAGGAAGTTGCCGCCGGCGCGGCGGGCGACCTGCCGCTGGAACTCGTCCGGGAACAGGCCCCTTTCCTGCGCGGCGGTGAGGATCTCCGGGGTGCCGAGGGCGTTGCGGGCGTAGCGGACCAGGTCGTCGCCGACCTGCCGGTGGGCGGGATCCAGATCGAGGGTGGTCGTCGTCGCGCCCGGCGCGGTCAGCTGCCGCAGGTCCGCGTGCGGGCGGGAAGTCACGACGACACGGACGTTGCGCGGCAGCCGCGCACTCCCGGCGAGCCAGTCCAGCAGGCCCGGCCGGCCCGCGGGCGGCGCGGTCGCCTCGTCCAGGGCGTCGAGCAGGATCACGATCCGGGCGGCGGGGTCCTCCTTCAGCAGCACCCGCGCCGGACCGATCAGCGCCAGGTGCGCCAGGTTGTCCGGGTCCTGGAGCCGCGGGCTCAGATGGGCCCGGCCGATCTTCACCCCGCTCAGCGAGCCGCGCATCCCGGCCACGCTCTGCCGCACGCTGAGCGTCGCGGTCTCGCCGAACGGCGATGCGTACAGGTCGTCGATCGTGATGCCGGTGACACTCGCCCCGTCCGCGACCTCGCCGACCTCCTGCGTGACCTCGATCGACAGGCGTTTCTCGTCGAAGAGTTCGGGCCGCCGAGCGGCGAGCTGATGCCCGGTCCACATCAGGAACGAGTGGATGTCCCCGGTGGCGGAGGTGCCGTCGTCGTCCTCGGCGCGGATGAAGTAGCGCAGCCAGTCCGGGCGCGCCTTGGCCAGGCCCGTGAGCAGACTGGTCTTGCCCGAGCCGGGCTCGCCCGTCACCAGCACCAGACGGCTGGAGTCGTCGCGGACCGCCTCCTCGATGGCCGTGTGCAGCCATCGCCGCTCGACGAAGTCCTCGCCTGTGTGCTCACGGACCAGTGACTCGAACGGCAGCTCCCCATGACCGCGCATGCTCAGCCCAGGGTGTCCACGTCGAGCCCGACGAACTCGCCGCCCCCTTCCACCCGCCCGGCGCGGGCGTCGACCTCGATGCTGCCGCGGGCGGTGCGGGCGCGGACGGCGGCGACGTATCCGGCGACCTCCTCGACGTCGATCCGGCCCTTCACCGTCGCCGGGGACGCCTGGCCGACGACGATATGGGTGCCGTGGATCGCGCTGAGCAGCCGCCGCAGCGCCTCGGCGTTCCGGCGGATCTCCTCCGTGTCGCTGTCGGCGTCGGTGCCGGTGCCCCGGTCCCGCACCTGCGGGGCGAGCTCGGCCATCAGCGCGCGCAGATCCGGCTCGAACCGGTCGACCAACGCCGCGTCGGGAGCCGGAAGTTCGGGAGTCGCGTCCTCCTCCCGCGGCGCGCGGCGCCGATCGAGCAGCTGGTCCGCCTGAGCGTAGAGAAACCTGATGCCCTCACTGAGCGCCACCCCGCCCAGGGCTGCCAGCGTCAACGGCTCCGTCATCACCCATCACCCCCGCCTCGAGCGTAACGAACCGTCAAATCCTATGCCGCGCAGCCGCGTTCACGCTTCACAGGATCTGCAACATTCGAACCACACGGCCTTTCCGCCGTGATGCAGGCGGTCCACGCCCCACTTGTCGGCCACCGCGTCCAGCAGGAGCAGTCCCCGGCCGTTCTCGACATCCGGCCGTGCCCCGACGGGCATGGCGGGCAGCCGCGCACAGCCGTCCACCACCTCGACCCGCACCCCGCCCGGGCGCCGCAGGATCAGTACGTCGCACCGCCGGTCCGGCACATGCCGTACGACGTTGGCGACCAGCTCGGTCACGCCCAACTCCACGGCGTCGGTCAGCTCGGGCATCCCCCACTCGCCCAGCAGCGAGCGGGCGATGGCGCGGATGTGCCGGGCGGAGTGCTCGCCGACGGTGAGGCGAAGCTGGTACTGGGCGCGGAAGGGGACCAGGCCGGTGGGGGGAATGTATTGGTTCACGGTACGAGCGTGACCTCGCGCGACTACGCTCGGCTACGGTACGGATACAACAGGTCCCGAAGTGGGCCGAGTTGCGTGAGAGGGGCCGCCGCGTGACCCATATCAACACCCTCGACCCGGGCGCCTCGCCACTCGACTACTACGGTTTCGAGTTACGGCGCTGCCGCGAGGATGCCGGGCTGACGCAGAAGAAGCTCGGGGACATCGTGTACTGCACCGGCTCCCTGGTCGGCCAGATCGAGACGGCCCGGAAGCTGCCGACGTTGCAGTTCAGTGAGCGGGTCGATGTGGCCCTGGGGACGGGGGGCTTGCTGTCCCGGCTGCATGAGCTGGTGATGCGTAGTCAACTTCCAGCCTGGTTTCAACAGGTGGCGGAGCTGCAAGCGCGGGCCGTCGAGATTTGCTCCTTCGAGACGCACATGATGCATGGTCTGCTCCAGACCAGGGCCTACGCGCGTGCTGTGCTCGGCGTGCTCGACCAGTCGGAGCTTGAAGACCGCACCGCGGTACGGCTCTCCCGCCAGCGCATCTTCCTGCAAGGGGAGCCCCCCGTCTTCTGGGCCATCCTCAGTGAGGGGGCGTTGTACCAGGAGTTCGGCGGCCGAGAAACCATGCGGGAGCAACTCGCTCACCTTTTGTCCTTCGAGGGCAAGCCCTGGATCAACATCCAGGTACTGCCGTTCTCGACCGGGGCGCACGCTGGGCTACAAGGCTCGTTCGACCTCTACCGGTTTGCGAGCGACCCCACCATCGTCTACACCGAGGGCTACGGCAGCGGGCATCCCACTGCTAATCCGGACACCGTCAAGGACTGCTCGCTCCGTTACGATCATCTTCAGGCCGCCGCACTCTCCCTCAAGGACTCGGCGGAGTTGATCCGGCGCGTGATGGAGGAGCGTTATGGAGAACACCGAGATTCTGACGGGGATCCAGTGGCGTAAGTCCAGCTACAGCGGCGACCAAGGCGGCAATTGCGTGGAGGTCGGCGAGACGGTCACCACCGTCGCCGTCCGAGACTCCAAGACCCCGGCGGGACCGATCCTCACGATCGACCCCGCCACCTTCACGACCTTCGTCAGCTGGGCGTCGGCTACAGCCGCTGAATAATCGTTCCGGTCGCCAGTCCACCGCCCGCGCACATAGTGATGAGCGCGAACTCCTTGTCCACGCGCTCCAGTTCATGCAGTGCCGTAGTGATCAGCCGGGCCCCGGTGGCCCCCACCGGGTGCCCGAGCGCGATCGCGCCGCCGTTCACGTTCACCTTCTCCAGGTCCTGCTCGAAGACCTGCGCCCAGCTCAACACCACGGACGCGAAAGCCTCGTTGATCTCCACGAGGTCGATGTCCTTCAGGGACATCCCGGCCTTGCCCAGCACCGCGTTCGTCGCGTCGATGGGGCCGTCGAGGTGGAAGTGCGGGTCGGCGCCGACCAGGGCCTGGGCGACGATCCGGGCCCGGGGCCGAAGCTTAAGCGCTCGCGCCATCCGCTTCGACGCCCACATGATCGCCGCCGCCCCGTCGCTGATCTGCGACGAGTTGCCCGCCGTATGAACGGCCGTCGGCATGACGGGCTTGAGGCCGGACAGCGCCTCCATGGAGGTGTCGCGCAGCCCCTCGTCCCGGTCGACCAGCCGCCACATGCCCTGTCCGGCGCGCTGCTCCTCCTCGGTCGTCGGGACCTGCACGGCGAACGTCTCCCGCTTGAACCGCTCCTCGGCCCAGGCGACGGCGGCCCGCTCCTGGGACCGCAGCCCGAGCGAGTCGACGTTCTCCCGCGTCAGGCCCCGGTGCCGGGCGATCCGCTCCGCCGCCTCGAACTGGTTGGGCAGGTCGACGTTCCATTCGTCGGGGAACGGCTTGCCGGGCCCGTGCTTGGACGCCGAGCCCAGCGGCACCCGGGACATCGCCTCGATGCCGCAGCTGATCCCCACGTCGATGACGCCCGCCGCGATCATGTTGGCCGTCATGTGGGACGCCTGCTGCGAGGACCCGCACTGGCAGTCGACGGTCGTCGCGGCCGTCTCGTAGGGCAGGCCCATGGTCAGCCAGGCCGTGCGCGCGGGGTTCATGGACTGCTCGCCGGCGTGGGTCACCGTGCCGCCGACGATCTGTTCGACGCAGTCGGCGGGGATGCCCGTGCGGCCCAGGAGTTCGCGGTAGGTCTCGCCCAGCAGATAGGCGGGGTGGAGGTTGGCGAGCGCGCCGCCGCGCTTGCCGATCGGGGTGCGCACTGCTTCGACGATCACGGGTTCGGCAGCCATGGGTGCGGATCCTCTCCGAGCGCTCTGCGGAACTAGTACGCGTTCTAGTTCTGTGTTGCAGTGTGCTGACGGAGGTTCAACCACGGCAAGAGGTGTGCGGGCAATTGGGACCCTCATGGCTATTGCCTGTTGTAGAACCCGTTACTACCGTCACGACGACCCTCTCTGCTGATGGACCGTCAGGAGCTGCCCATGCCCTGTCCAGCGCTTCCCGACGGGTTCGACTTCACCGACCCCGATGTGCTGCACCACCGCGTGCCCCTCCCGGAGTTCGCCGAGCTGCGCCGCACCGAACCGGTCTGCTGGATCCCGCAGTCGGGCAACGCGGCCGGATTCCAGGACGAGGGCTACTGGGCCGTGACCCGGCACGCGGACGTCAAGTACGTCTCCACGCACCCGGAGTTGTTCTCGTCCACCCTCAACACCGCGATCATCCGCTTCAACGAGCACATCGAGCGCGACGCCATCGACGCCCAGCGGCTGATCCTGCTCAACATGGACCCGCCCGAGCACACCCGCGTCCGCCAGATCGTCCAGCGCGTCTTCACCCCGCGTGCCATCCGCGCCCTGGAGGAGCGACTGCGCGCGCGGGCACTGAACATCGCCGCGAACGCCCGGGACCGCTCCGGCCCCTTCGACTTCGTCACCGAGATCGCCTGCGAACTGCCCCTCCAGGCCATCGCCGAACTGATCGGCGTCCCGCAGGAGGACCGAGCCAAGATCTTCGACTGGTCCAACAAGATGATCGCCTACGACGATCCCGAGTACGCCATCACCGAGGAGGTGGGGCAGGAGTCGGCCACCGAGATCATCGCCTACGCGATGAACATGGCCGCGGACCGCAAGGAATGCCCGGCGAAGGACATCGTCACGACCCTGGTCGCGGCGGAGGACGAGGGCAATCTGCGCTCGGACGAGTTCGGCTTCTTCGTGCTGATGCTGGCGGTCGCGGGCAACGAGACCACCCGCAACGCCATCACGCACGGCATGCACGCCTTCCTCACCCACCCCGAGCAGTGGGAGCTCTACAAGAGGGAGCGGCCCGCCACGGCGGCCGAGGAGATCGTCCGCTGGGCGACCCCGGTGGTCGCCTTCCAGCGCACGGCCACCCAGGACACGGAACTGGGCGGCAGGAGTCTGAGGAAGGGGGACCGGGTAGGAATCTTCTATGCCTCGGCGAACCACGATCCCGAGGTCTTCGAGCGCCCGGACACCTTCGACATCACGCGCGACCCCAACCCCCATCTGGGCTTCGGCGGAGGCGGTCCCCACTACTGCCTCGGCAAGTCCCTGGCGGTCATGGAGATCGACCTGATCTTCAACGCGGTGGCCGACGCGATGCCGGATCTGAAACTCACCGGCGACCCCCGCCGACTGCGCTCGGCGTGGATCAACGGTGTGAAGGAACTCCGGGTCAGCACGGGCTGACGCGTCCCGAGGGAGGCAGGAGCACCCCTTGTCCCTGCGCCCCGTTCCTGCCTCCCCCGAGACGCGGGTGCTCATACGTGAACGAAGGCGACGGCCCCGGGGATCAGGGGCCGCCGCCTTCGGCTCATGGGGTGGGGTCGGCTCGGTGCCGGCCGGCCGGCTCAGTACCAGCCGTTCGACTGCCAGAAGCCCCAGGCGCCGCACGGGCTGCCGTAGCGGTCCTTCATGTAGTCCAGGCCCCACTCGATCTGGGTGGCCGGGTTGGTCTTCCAGTCGGAACCGGCGGCGGCCATCTTGTTGCCCGGCAGCGCCTGGACGAGGCCGTAGGCGCCCGAGGAGGCGTTGGTGGCGTTGGGGTCCCAGTCGCTCTCGTGGTCGACGATCTTCGAGAAGCACTGGTACTGGGCCGAGTCCGAGATCATCTTCTTGGCGATCTTCTGCGCCGAGCCGGCCTCGGTCGTCGCGGCCTGCGCGGGCGCGGCGGCGAACAGGGTGCCGGCGGTGGCGGCGGCCAGAGCGGCACCGGCGAGGGCCTTCTTCGGGGCAGAGATGCGGCGGAAGGTGGAAGCGACGGACACGGAGAACCTTTCTTCGGGGACCGGGGCGCCGCGGGCATGCCGGAGCCACGCGGGGCGAGGCGGGGGACATGCGCCGGCGCCGAGGCCCTGAGGGCACGTCGGCGCCGTGCGACGTCGTCCACACAAGCAGGCCGGCGAGATGTCCGCAATGAGCCTGTTTGCTAGTTGAGGTCGTATGCCGGGCGGGGGTCTCTCGCGTGACGCGGCTCTCGATGCGCCCTCGATGCGCAGGTCGGCGGCCGTTCTGTCGAGCGCATCCCGTCCGATTTGCCCGACTAATGAGGGTCGTAGGTGATGTGGGTCATGTGGGGTGGTTCACCGTGCGGGTGACGGTCCGCGCGTGGGTCCTCACCGTGGGGGAGCGTCGAATGTGACCGGGCTCTCGAAGGCCGCCCGACGCGTGGCCCGGCGCAGCGCCCGGAGGATCGCCGGGCCGAGGACCAGGGTGAGGACCACGGTGACGACCGCCCGGCCCAGATCCCAGCCGAGCGAGGTGGCCAGGCAGTACGCGACGAAGCGGGCGAGGTTGCCCAGGGGCCCGGCAGCCGGTTCGGGGGCGATGTTCGAGCCGTCCGCGAGGAGATAGGGCCAGCCCTGCATGTTCATCACCGTGCCGTAGGCGAACGCGGCGAGGAAGCCGTATCCCGCGAGCAGCAGCAGCTCGCCGCGGCCCCGGAGCCGGTCCGGGCCCGGCAGCAGCCCGGCGCCCATCGTGAACCAGCCCATCGACAGCATCTGGAACGGCATCCAGGGCCCCACCCCGCCCGTGAGCAGGGCGGACGCGAACATGGTGATCGCCCCGAGGACGAAGCCGAACCCGGGGCCGAGAACCCGGCCGCTGAGCACCATCAGGAAGAACATCGGCTCGATGCCCGCCGTGCCCGCGCCGAGGGGGCGCAGCGCGGCGCCGGTCGCCGCCAGCACACCCAGCATCGCCACGGCCTTAGGGCCCAGCCCGGACTCGGCGATCGTCGCCGCGACGACGGCCACCAGCAGCAGAAGCAGGCCGGTGAAGAGCCAGGGGGCGTCCTTGGCGTGGGCGCTGACCTCCGCGGCGGGCGGGGCGAGGAAGGGCCAGCCGAGCGCGGCCACTCCCACGGCGCTCACCAGCAGGAGGGTGGCGACGGAACGGGGGCCGAGCCGGATGGGGCGGGCCTGCTTCTCGGATCCGGTCATGACAGCGCCTTCCGCACCTGCGCGACCGTGAGCCACTGCTGCGGGGCCAGGATCTTGGTGACCTGCGGGGCGAAGGACGGGGAGGAGACGACGACCTCGGCGGTGGGGCCGTCGGCGATCACCTCGCCCTCGGCGAGCAGGATCACCCGGTGCGCCAGTTCGGCGGCCAGCTCCACGTCATGGGTGGCCAGGACGATGGCATGCCCGTGGGCGGCGAGGTCGCGCAACAGCGTGACGAGCCGCGCCTTCGCCGCGTAGTCGAGACCGCGGGTCGGTTCGTCGAGCAGCAGGAGCGGCGGGCGGGCGGTCAGGACGACGGCCAGGGCGAGCGTCAGCCGCTGGCCCTCCGAGAGATCGCGGGGGTGGGCGTCGTCGGGGATGCCCGGCAGCAGCTCGGTCACCAGGGCCCGGCAGGTACCGGCCTCGGCGCCGGCGTCCTGGTCGGCGGCCGTGCACTCGGCGGCGACCGTGTCGGCGTACAGCAGGTCGCGGGGTTCCTGCGGGACGAGGCCGACGTGGTGGACGAGTTCGCCGGGCGGGGTGCGGTGGGGTTCGGCTCCGCCGACGCGCACCCGGCCGGAGGTCGGTTTCACCAGGCCGACCAGCGTGTTGAGGAGCGTGGACTTTCCGGCGCCGTTGCGGCCCATCAGCGCGATGGTCTCGCCGGGGGTGACGGTGAGGTCCACGTGACGCAGGGCCTGGACGCGGTCCCGGGTCACCGAGAGGGCTCGTACCTCGGCCGCGGTGGGGGAGGGGGGAGTGGGGTCGGCGGGGCGGGCGGGCACGGGGGTCCGGGTGAACCAGCGGCGGGGCTTGGGCGTGCTCACGGGGGCGGGGGGTGTGGACGCGTGGCGGCCGGGGGTGCCTTGTGGTTGCTCCCGCTGTTCCCCGCCCTCCTTGGGGGCGAGACGGTCCCGCAAGTCCTCGGCCCGGCGTCGGGCGTCCCGGACGGTCAGGGGGAGGGGGGCCCAGTCGGCCAGCCGGCCGAGGTCGACGACCGGGGGATACACCGGGGACACGGCCATCACCTCCGCCGGGGCGCCGATGACCGGAGGCGCGGCGAGGGAGGGGAGGAGGACGAGCCGGTCCGCGTACTGCACGACCCGCTCCAGGCGGTGTTCCGCCATCAGGACCGTGGTTCCGAGGTCGTGGACCAGGCGTTGCAGCACGGCGAGGACCTCCTCCGCCGCCGCCGGATCCAGCGCGGAGGTCGGCTCGTCGAGGACCAGGACCCTGGGATGAGGCGTGAGGACCGAACCGATCGCCACGCGCTGTTGCTGACCGCCGGAGAGCGTGGCGATGGAGCGGGCGCGCAGATCGGCCAGGCCCAGCAGGTCCAGGGTCTCCTCGACCCGGCGGCGCATCACGTCCGGGGCGAGCCCCAGGGACTCCATGCCGTAGGCCAGCTCGTCCTCGACGGTGTCGGTCACGAAGTGGGAGAGCGGATCCTGGCCCACCGTGCCGACGACGTCGGCGAGTTCGCGCGGCTTGTGGGTGCGGGTGTCACGGCCGGCCACCGTGACCCGGCCGCGCAGGGTGCCGCCGGTGAAGTGCGGGACCAGACCGCTCACGGCGCCCAGCAGGGTGGACTTGCCGACGCCGGAAGGGCCGACGAGGAGGACCAGCTCACCCTCCGGGACCTCGAAGTCCATGCCCTGGACGGTGGGTTCGGCGGCGCCGTCGTACGTCACCGAGACGTTCTCGAAGCGGATCACGACGGCTCCTTACGAGCGGGACCGAGGGCGGGGCGGCGGGGTGCGGACTCGCGGGGCGCCGGACTGACGAAGGCGGGGAGCAGGCCGATCAGGACGGCCGCGGCGGGCCACAGGGGCAGGGCGGGCGCGACCAGGGGGACCACGCCGGGGGCCAGGGCGGCCGGGTCGCGGGCGGCGGCGAGGGCCAGCAGGGCGGCGACGGCCACGCCGGACCCGGCGACCAGCCAGGCACGCGCGTCCCAGCGGTCCGGGCGGTAACGGGTGCGCAGGGCACGGCGACCGCCGAGGCGGAGCCCGGCCACGGCGGCGGCCAGCCCGGCGATCAGCGTCGGCAGCCCGTAGGTGCCGCCCGCGGCGGTCAGCAGCCCGTACGTGCCCGCGCAGACGCCGAGCAGGCCGCCCAGGGTGAGGGCGTTGGTCGTACGGCGCACGCGGGGCGGGACGTCGGCGGTACGGCCGTAGCCGCGGGCGTCCATCGCGGCGGCCAGGGCGACCGAGCGCTCCAACGCGCCTTCCAGGACCGGGAGTCCGACGTGCAGGAGTCCGCGTATGCCCCGGTCGGGCCGGCCGCGCAGCCGACGGGCGGCACGCAGGCGCTGGACGTCGGCGATGAGGTTGGGGGCGTAGGTGAGGGCGACGACCACCGCGACGCCCATCTCGTACAGGGCGCCGGGCAGGGACTTCAGCAACCGGGTGGGGTTGGCGAGGGCGTTCGCCGCACCGACGCAGATGAGCAGGGTGGCCAGCCGCAGGCCGTCGTAGAAGGCGAACACGACGGTCTCGGCGGTGACCCTCCCGCCGAGGCGGATGCCCTGCGCCCAGTCGGGGAGGGGGAGTTCGGGCAGCGTGACGATCACATGCGTGCCGGGGATCGGGGAGCCGAGGACGACGGCGAAGAAGAGCCGGATGAGGATCACGACGAGGGCGAGTTTGACGAAGGTGGCGTAGGAGCGCGCCCACGGGGCGTGGGAGCGGCAGGTCGCCACGACATAGCCGGACGTCGCCATGAGGAGGGCGAGCAGGAGGGGGTTGGTGGTGCGGGTGGCCGCGGTCCCGAGGGCGAGGGCCCACAGCCACCACGCGCCGGGGTGCAGTTGTGCCCCGGCCACTACTGCCGCCGCCGTCGTGCCTGCCAGATCGCTGCCGCCGCGAGGACGGTCACCGCGCCGATCCCGGCCACCAGGCCCACCGACGGGCCGCCGGCCGAGTCGTCCTTCGACTCCTCCTTCGCCGCGCCGGCCGGGGTCCGCGTGGACGTCGGCTCGTCGGCCGACCCCGACACCTGCTCGCCGCAGCCCTTGCGGGGGTAGCCCGCGATCGCGCACAGCAGGGCGCTGGTGTCGTAGCGCAGCGGCCCCGCGACGGCCGCCAGTGCCTCCGCCGTCGTCGCGTCCGGGGCCACCCGTGCGCAGACCGTGCGGCGGGCCGGGGGCGTCTCGCCCGACGGGGCGTCCTGCGGAGTGCCGAAGTCGATGACCAGGGCGACCCGCTTCTTGCCGTCCTGCGCCGGAGTCCGCGCGCAGATCACCTCGAACACGGCCGCGCCCCGAGGCTGGGCCGCGTCCTTCGAGTCCGCGCTCACCGCGAAGCGGAAGCCCTGGACGTCACCGTCGGACGGGCGGGCCAGGGAGGGGCCCTGGGTGGCGTAGGTCCAGGAGCCGCCGTCGCGGTCCCAGAAGGACCAGTAGCGGTAACCGGCCGCCTGGGCGGCCTGGGCCGCGCCGGTCAGCAGGACCAGCGCGGCCAGCAGGACGGCGACGGCACGGCGGATCACTGCCGGCCCTTCCTGCGGCCGCTCATCAGGAAGCCGATGCCGATGCCGACGATCAGGAAGACACCGACGTACCACCAGACGCCGAAGGCGCTGTCGTCGTCCTCCTTCTCCTTGTCCGAGGGCGTGGCCGACGCGGTGTCCGACGCGTTCGGCGCCGACCGGGGTGCCGGACCCGTCGCGTTGAGCTGCTCGACGAGGTCGGCGCCGCCGAAGTCACGAGGGTCGGTGCCGGTGGCCTGGGCGGCGAAGATCAGCTGGGCGTACGCGGCGGGGCCGCTCTGCTTCGCCCAGCCGGCGGACTCCTTCTCCAGCCAGTCCAGGGACTTGCGGCTCTGCTCGGTCAGGCCCGCGGCGGCGAGCGCCACCACCGCGTCGGCGGTGTTGCCGTAGTCGGGCTGGTCCTCGGCGCCGGGCATCACGGACTTCAGGTACCCGGTCTTGCCGAGAGCGCCGCCGAGGTAGCCGGCGCCGTTGACGGCCGCGTCAGCAGGCGTCGGCTTCTTGCCGCCCAGGCACTTCCCGGCGTCCTCGGACTCCTTGCCGGCCGTCACCACGAGCCCCTCGCCGAGGACGCCCAGCACACCCGCGGCGGTCGCGTCGCCGTTGGCCGCCAGCGCCCCCTTCTTGTCGGGCTGGAACGCGAACGCCCCCGCGTCCTCGTCACCGCACGGCAGGGAAAGCGCCAGCAGGGCGTCGTACGGGGACTTGCCGCCCTTGCGCACGTCCGCCGGCTTCTCACCGACGGCCGCGAGCGCGCCGATCACGACGGACGTCGAGTTCGCGTCGCTCGCGCCGCCCGGCATGTACCCCCAGCCGCCGTCCTTGTTCTGCACGGACTTCAGCCAGGTCACCGCCTTGCCGGTGGCGGCGTCGTGCCCGCGGAGCGCGGCGAGGGCCTGGACGGCGGCGGCCGTGTTGTTGGTGTCGACCGGAGTCTTCGGCCCGCACTTCTTCGAGGTGTCGGCACGGAACGGGGCGAACGCGCCGTCGGCGCACTGCTGCCCGGTGAGCCAGTCCACGGCCTTGTCGGCCGGCTTCACCCCGACCGTGTTCTGCGCGAGCAGCGCCAGCGACTGGCGCCACACGCCGTCGTAGGTCGGGTCGGACGTGCCGTACAGGCCCGCGGGCAGCGCCACCGACGGCGACGCGGACGGGGACGGGTCGGCGGCGAAGGCGGGCGTGACCGTGCCGATCACGGTGACGGCGGCCAGGGCCGCGGCGGTGCGGCGGACGTACATGATCGGCGGATGCCCTTCCCTGAAGGGGCCGGGCAGCGCAGGGGAGACCCCGGCGGCTCGGCTCCGTATACCTCGACGGTGCCGTGCCCCGGCCGGTTGCCGGTGCACGTGAGCCGGTCACGAATCCGTACGGGGCGATCCGGCTCACCGGCCTGTCGGACGGCCGGTTCACGGTTGCGGGTCAGCGCCGGATTTGCACCGGCTTTCCCCCGTACGGGTGTGATGACGACGCGGCTACTCTACCGGCCCGTAGGAAAGCGGCCGAGGGGAGGCCGCGAGGGGCGGTGGGTTCGCCGTATCGGGGCGACGGGGAGGGCGGGACTGCGGGACTGCGGGACTGTGGCTGCTCGGCTGGGCAATGATCCTCAGACCGCCACGTACGCCACCGGATCGCTCCCCGTCACCGCCTCCGCCCGCCCCAGCTTCACCAGCCGCCGCAAGTGGGACTCCGCCTCCGCGATTGCGATGTTCCGGGAGCCGTACGGGATCTGCTCCCAGGGGCGGTTCCACTCCATGCGCTCGGCGAGCTGCCAAGGGGTGAGGGGGGCGGCGAGGAGGGTGAGGAGTCCGGTGAGGCGGGTCTCGTGGTGGGCCAGTAACTGCCGTACCCGCGCGGGTGCGTCGGTGAAGGCGTGCTGGTGGGCCGGGAGGATCTCGGCGGGGGCGAGGCGGCCCACGCGTTCGAGGGAGGCGAGATAGTCCCCGAGGGGGTCGGTGACGGCCGTGTCGTCGGGGTCCTCGTACAGGCCGATGTGCGGGGTGATCCCCGGGAGCAGATGGTCGCCGGAGAACAGACGGCCCTGCCCGGGCAGCCGCGCCGGGTGCTCCTCCTCCAGGTGCAGACAGACGTGGCCGGGGGTGTGGCCCGGGGTCCAGATCGCGCGCAGGCGGCGGCCGGGGAGGTCGAGGAGTTCGCCGGGGACGATCTCGCGGTCGGGTGCGGCGGGGGCGAAGCCGGGCAGGGTGCCCGGACGGCGGGCGGCGCGGAGCGGGGCGACATGGCCCTCGGGGGCGCCCGCCGCGGTGAGTTTGTCCGCCATGTAGGAGAACCAACGCTCGGGGCGGGTCGAGCGGGTGCGCCGCACGATCGCGGCGTCCGCCGCGTGCATGGCGAGCCAGGCGCCGGAGACCTCGCGGACCTTGCCGGACAGACCGTGGTGGTCGGGGTGGTGGTGGGTGATGACGACGCCGTGGATCTCGCCGGGCGCGGTCCCGCACGCCGTAAGGCCCGCCACCAGGGTGTCCCAGGACGCCGGGTCGTCCCAGCCGGTGTCGATTAGCACCGGGCCGCGGTCGGTGTCGACGACATACACCAGGGTGTGCCCGAGCGGGTTGTCCGGGATCGGGACCCGCACCGACCGGACGCCCCCGCCGTGGTCGTACACCTGCGCCATGGCCTTCCCCCGTCCTGGCTCCGCCCGGCGTACTGCCGGCCCTCCACGTACGGTCCCCCACGTACGGTCCTCGCGACCATTGCCCACTATAACTAGAACTGGTATCAGTTCTGAAACAACGTCAGAAACAGCGCAAGGAACCAAGGAATCCCGCTCCAGCTCCGCAGGAGGCGTCGGCCATGACCGAGCTCGTGGAACACGGACAGCTGTTCATCGGCGGGGAGTTGACCGACCCCCTGGGCAAGGACGTCATCGAGGTGATCTCCCCGCACACCGAGGAGGTCATCGGACGCGTACCGCACGCCTCACCCGCCGACGTCGACCGCGCGGTCGCGGTGGCCCGCGAGGCGTTCGACGAAGGGCCCTGGCCGCGGGCGAGCCTCGACGAGCGGATCGAGGTCGTCACCCGCATCAAGGACGCGATCGCCGTACGGCACGAGGAGATCGCCCGCGTCATCTCCCGCGAGAACGGCTCCCCGTACTCCTGGAGCGTCCTCGCCCAGGCGCTCGGCGCGATGATGGTGTGGGACGCGGCGATCACGGTCGCGCGGAACTTCACCTACGAGGAACAGCGCGCCGGCGTGCTCGGCAAGATCCTCGTGCGGCGCGAGCCGGTCGGCGTCGTCGCGGCCGTGGTCCCCTGGAACGTCCCGCAGTTCGTCGCCGCCGCCAAGCTCGCGCCCGCGCTGCTCACCGGCTGCACGGTCGTGCTGAAGCCGTCGCCCGAGTCACCCCTGGACGCCTATCTGCTCGCCGAGATCGCGAGGGACGCCGGGCTCCCTGAGGGCGTGCTGTCCATCCTCCCGGCGGACCGCGAGGTGAGCGAGTACCTGGTCGGGCACCCCGGCATCGACAAGGTCTCCTTCACCGGCTCGGTGGCGGCGGGAAAGCGCGTCATGGAGGTCGCCGCCCGCAATCTCACCCGGGTCACCCTGGAGTTGGGCGGCAAGTCGGCGGCGGTGGTCCTGCCGGACGCGGACGTCGAGGCGACCGTCGCCGGAGTCGTCCCGGCGGCCTGGATGAACAACGGCCAGGCGTGCGTGGCCCAGACGCGCATCCTGCTCCCGCGCTCGCGCTACGACGAGTTCGCCGAGGCCCTCGCCGCGGCGGCCGGCGCGCTGGTGGTCGGCGACCCGCTGGACCCCGCGACCCAGGTGGGCCCGCTGGTGGCGGAGCGGCAGCAGCGCCGGAACCTCGACTACATCCGGATCGGCCAGGAGGAGGGCGCGAAGATCCTGACCGGCGGCGGGCGTCCGCAGGGGCTGGAGCGGGGCTGGTACGTCGAGCCGACGCTCTTCGGGGACGTCGACAACTCCATGCGGATCGCGCGCGAGGAGATCTTCGGCCCGGTGATCTGCCTGTTGCCGTACGGCGACGAGGCCGAGGCCGTGAAGATCGCGAACGACTCGGACTACGGCCTGAGCGGCAGTGTCTGGACCGCCGACGCCGCGCACGGTGTCGAGGTCGCACGGCAGGTCAGGACCGGCACCTACTCGGTGAACACCTTCAGCCTGGACATGCTGGGCCCGTTCGGCGGCTACAAGAACTCAGGGCTCGGGCGGGAGTTCGGCCCCGAGGGCTTCGGCGAGTATCTGGAGCACAAGATGATCCACCTCCCGGCGGACTGGGAGGCGTAGCCGATGGGCGACCGCTGGCACGTCGAGGTCGACCGGTCGGTGTGCATCGGCTCGGCCCAGTGCGTCCACCACGCCCCCGGCGGGTTCCGTCTCGACACCGGCCGCCAGTCCCATCCGGCCGACCCGGAGACCGACGCGAACGAGAAGGTGCTGGCCGCGGCGGAGAACTGCCCGGTGGAGGCGATCGTGATCACGCTGCTGGAGAGCGGGGAGCCGGTGTTCCCGCCGGAGGACTGAAGCGGGGTGGTGAGACAGGGTGAGGCAGGGTGAGGCGGCCGGAGAACCGCTCGAAAATTCCACTCCCGAAGGGTTCATTTCCGGCTAATTGTTCTATTCTGGAAGTCGGCCTACGAGGCGAGTGAGGGAGTTCGACCGGAGTAGCCGACTCTGGCGCGAAGCAGACGGTTTCCGCTGGGGCCGACGTCGACGGTCGGGCTGAGAGGCTGGAACGCCGTACGTGTCGTACGACGGGAAGGCGACCCCCATCACCTGATCCGGACAATGCCGGCGAAGGGAACCCGTCTCGTAGGTCTTTCGCGTGCCGTCTCGTGCCTGCTCGTGCTTCTCTCGGCTACTCGTCGTGCCCTTCCGGGCCGGTCAGGTCGATCAGCCGGCAGACCGTCTCGATGTCGATCTTCACCTGGGCGATCGAGGCACGGCCGGAGAGCCAGGTGATCAGGGCCGAGTGCCAGGTGTGCTCGATGACGCGGACGGCGGACAACTGCTCGGGCGTCGGGTTCTCCAGGCCCATCGCGTCCAGGATGATCACCGTCGTCTGCCGGGACACCTGGTCGACCTCGGGCGAGACACTCCGGTCGGCGAAGGTCAGCGCCCGCACCATCGCATCCGCCAGATGCGGTTCGCGCTGGAGCGCGCGGAAGGCCCGCATCAGCGTCTCCGCCACCCGCTCGGCGGCGGTCCGCCCCTGCGGCGGCTTCTTGCGCAGCGTGCCGTGCATGTGCTCCAACTGGTCCTGCATCGTGGCGACCAGCAGATGCACCTTGGACGGGAAGTAGCGGTACAGCGTGCCGAGCGCCACCTGCGAGGACTCCGCGACCTCGCGCATCTGGACGGCGTCGAAACCGCCCCGGCTGGCGAGCTGCGCGCTGGCGTGCAGGATGCGCCGGCGGCGGGCCTCCTGCCGCTCGGTGAGGGGCGGGGAGGGGGTCCGCGCGGTGGCGTCGAGCTTGGCTTCCGCAGGCATGCGTCCCGTTCTCCGTGACAGTCGGTGAGGGCTGATGATCGCACCGAGCATGGCAGGGCGTCCGCCGTGGCGCGAATCACCTGATCCACTGCTCACAGTGCCCCTACCTGCCGGTAGATTCAGAGCCTCCTGGACGATCAAGTCTGAAACTTGTTCTAGATTAGCGTCCCGGCGTAATCTCGCGGGACATCGCAGGCAGAAGGGGGCCCAGAGTGACCGCTGAGGCCAGTCAGGCGGGTCCCCAGGAGGACCTCGCAGCCGACGGCGAGCGACCGCTCAACATCGCGCTCCTCACCTATAAAGGGAACCCGTTCTGCGGCGGCCAGGGCGTCTACGTACGGCATCTCTCGCGCGAGCTGGCCCGCCTCGGCCACCGGGTCGAGGTCATCGGCTCCCAGCCGTATCCCGTCCTGGACGAGGGCTACGACCGCCTCACCCTGACGGAGCTCCCCAGCCTCGACCTCTACCGCTCGCCGGACCCCTTTCGCACCCCGAAGCGCGACGAGTACCGCGACTGGATCGACGCGCTGGAAGTCGCCACCATGTGGACCGGCGGCTTCCCCGAGCCCCTGACCTTCTCCCTGCGAGCCCGCCGCCATCTGCGCGCCCGGAGCGGCGACTTCGACGTCGTGCACGACAACCAGACGCTGGGCTACGGCCTGTTGGGTGACGTCGGCGCCCCCCTCGTCACCACCATCCACCACCCCATCACCGTCGACCGGCAGTTGGAGCTGGACGCGGCCGTCGGCTGGCAGCAGCGCCTGTCCAAGCGGCGCTGGTACGCCTTCACCCGGATGCAGAAGCGCGTCGCGCGCCGCCTGCCGTCGGTCCTCACCGTGTCCGGGACCTCCCGCCAGGAGATCGTCGACCATCTCGGTGTCCGCGAGGACCGGGTCCACGTCGTTCACATCGGCGCCGACACCGACCTCTTCTCGCCGGACGCCTCGGTGCGTGTCGTGCCCGGCCGGATCGTGACGACGTCCAGCGCGGACGTCCCGCTCAAGGGCCTGGTGTTCCTCATCGAGGCGCTCGCGAAGGTCCGCACCGAACAGCCCGACGCCCACCTCGTCGTCGTAGGCAAGCGGCCCACGGAGGGGCCCGTCGCCCAGGCGGTCGAGCGCTACGGCCTCGAAGGCGCCGTCGACTTCGTCAAGGGCATCTCGGACGCCGAACTGGTCGACCTGGTCCGCTCGGCGCAGGTCGCGTGCGTGCCGTCCCTGTACGAGGGCTTCTCCCTGCCGGCCGCCGAGGCCATGGCCACCGGGACGCCGCTGGTCGCCACGACCGGCGGCGCGATCCCGGAGGTCGCCGGCCGCGACGGCGAGACCTGTCTGGCGGTGCCGCCGGGCGACCCCGGCGCGCTCGCCACCGCGCTGAGCCGACTGCTGTCCGACGAGGACCTGCGCCTGCGGCTGGGCAGCGCCGGACGCGAGCGCGTCCTGCGGCACTTCACATGGGCGCGGGCGGCGGAGGGGACGGTGGCCCGGTACCGCGAGGCGATGGCGGGAGCGAGGCCCGCGGAGCGGGGTTCCGGCGGCCCGGCGGCGATAGGCACGGGCCGCTCCGGGAACACACCGGACGCCGGCCCGACAAGGGTGATCGAGGCCGCGCAGGTCGGCGGGGCCGCGAAGGTCGCCGGTGCCGCGCAGACCGCCGGGGCCGCGAAGGTCGGCGAGGCCGCTCCATGACCGCCGTGCACGCGATCGCCGACGCCGGCCGGTCCGGTTCCACGCCCCCCGCCCCCGCCGCCTCCGACACCTCCTCCCACCCCCACCCTTCCGACCGCGAAAGCAGGCCCACGTGCTGACCGTCGACTTCTCCCGGTTCCCGCTCGCCCCGGGCGACCGTGTCCTGGACCTCGGCTGCGGTGCCGGCCGGCACGCGTTCGAGTGCTACCGGCGCGGCGCCCAGGTCGTGGCGCTGGACCAGAACGGCGAGGAGATCCGCGAGGTCGCGAAGTGGTTCGCGGCGATGAAGGAGGCCGGGGAAGCCCCCGAGGGAGCCACCGCGACGGCGATGGAGGGCAACGCCCTCGCGCTGCCCTTTCCCGACGAGTCCTTCGACGTCGTGATCATCTCCGAGGTCATGGAGCACATCCCGGACGACAAGGGCGTACTCGCCGAGATGGTCCGGGTGCTGAAGCCCGGCGGCCGTATCGCCGTCACCGTGCCGCGCTACGGCCCCGAGAAGGTCTGCTGGGCGCTGTCCGACGAGTACCACGAGGTCGAGGGCGGCCACATCCGCATCTACAAGGCGGACGAGCTGCTCACCAAGATCCGCGAGGCCGGCCTCAAGCCCTACGGCACCCACCACGCCCACGCCCTGCACTCCCCGTACTGGTGGCTGAAGTGCGCGTTCGGCGTCGACAACGACAAGGCGCTGCCGGTGCGGGCGTACCACAAGCTGCTGGTCTGGGACATCATGAAGAAGCCGCTGGCCACCCGGGTCGCCGAGCAGGCGCTGAACCCGCTGATCGGCAAGAGCTTCGTCGCGTACGCGACCAAGCCGCATCTCCCCCGGGTGGACGCCAAGTGACGACTCCCCGGACAGAACACCTCGTCCTGCCCGGGGTCCTCACCGCCGAGCAGGCCGCCGCGACCGTGGCCGGCATCCTCGCGGTACAGCGGGAGGACGGGGCGATCCCTTGGTTCCGCGGGCATCACCTCGACCCGTGGGACCACGTCGAGGCGGCGATGGCGCTGGACACGGCCGGTGAACACGCCGCGGCCGAGCGGGCGTACGCCTGGCTGGCGGAGCATCAGAACGAGGACGGCTCCTGGTACGCCGCCTACCAGGACGGCGCCTTCGACGACGTCACCGACACCGGGCGCGAGACCAACTTCGTCGCCTACATAGCCGTGGGCGTCTGGCACCACTATCTCTCCACCGGCGACGACACGTTCCTGGACCGCATGTGGCCCGCCGTCCACGCGGCGATCGAGTTCGTGCTCAAGCTCCAGCAGCCCGGCGGCCAGATCGGCTGGCGGCGCGACGCCGACGGCACCGCGACGAAGGACGCGCTGCTCACCGGTTCGTCCTCCATCCACCACGCGCTGCGCTGCGCGCTCGCCATCGCCGAGCAGCGTGAAGAGCCGCAGCCCGACTGGGAGTTGGCGGCGGGCGCGCTGCGGCACGCGATCCGCCGCCACCCGGAGCGGTTCCTGGACAAGGACCGCTACTCGATGGACTGGTACTACCCGGTCCTCGGCGGCGCGTTGACCGGCGCCGAGGCCAAGTCACGCATGGAGGAGGGCTGGGAGCGATTCGTGGTCCCCGGCCTCGGGGTGCGCTGCGTCGTGCCCAACCCGTGGGTCACGGGCGGCGAGTCGGCCGAACTCGCCCTCGCGCTCTGGGCGATGGGTGAGTCCGACCGTGCGCTTGACATCCTCCAGTCCATCCAGCACCTGCGCGATCCGGAGAGCGGCCTGTACTGGACGGGCTATGTCTTCGACGACGACGCCGTCTGGCCGCTCGAGCTGACGACCTGGACGGCGGGTTCGCTGCTGCTGGCCGTCGCCGCGCTCGGCGGCCATGAGGCCACCTGCGCGGTGTTCGGCGGCGAGCACCTGCCGACCGGTCTGGACCCGGACTGCTGCGCGTGAGGTGACCGGCGTCTGTGCCGGTGTACATCAGCGCCGGTGTACGTCAGTGCCGGTGTACGCGATTGGCGATGGCGTGGCCCACGAACAGGTAGACCACGGCGGCCAGTCCGTACCCGGCCACGACGCGCGCCCACGCCTCGTCGAACGTGAACAGGTCGTAGGACCAACCCGCCAGCCAGCGTGCCGCGTCATGGACGAACTGCACGAAGTCGTTCGCGGGGTTGGCGTCGAGCAGATACATCAGGATCCACAGACCCAGGATGAGGGCCATGATGTCGGCGACGATCGCAATGACCGTGCCGGCCTGGTTCGCACCGTTGCGATATCTGGGGGACATGCCCTCCGGGTAACCCTTGAACCCTGGATGAAACCAGGCCGGTCAGGGGCCGTTCAGGAGTTGAGCTCGGCGAGCACCCGCAGGGTGTGCGGATCCGGCGCCAGCGCCAGCAGATCCGTCACCGGTCCCTTCCGCCACGACTCCAGCCGTTCGGCGATGCGTTCACGCGGGCCGACCAGCGATATCTCGTCGGCGAACGCGTCCGGGACGGCACGCACGGCCTCCTCGCGCCGCCCCTCCAGGAACAGCCGCTGGATCCGGCGGGCCTGCTCCTCGTACCCCATGCGTGCCATCAGATCGGCGTGGAAGTTGCGGGCCGCGTGCCCCATGCCGCCGATGTAGAAGCCGAGCATCACCTTGACCGGGACCAGCCCCTCGGCTACGTCGTCGCAGACCCGCACCTGGGCCATGGGGGCGACGACGAAGCCCTCCGGCAGCCGGGCCACCGCCTCCCCGTACGCGTCGGGCCTGCTCGGTGACCAGTAGAGCGGCAGCCAGCCGTCGGCGATCCGGGCCGTCTGGGCGACGTTCTTCGGCCCCTCGGCGCCCAGCAGGATCGGCAGATCGGCGCGGAGCGGATGGGTGATGGACTTCAGGGCCTTCCCGAGCCCGGTGCCGTCCGGCCCTTCGTACGGGTGGGAGTGGAAGCGCCCGTCCAGCGCCACCGGCGCCTCGCGCCGCAGCACCTGCCGTATGACGTCGACGTACTCACGGGTGGCGGTCAACGGCGAGGCGGGGAACGGCCTCCCGTACCACCCCTCCACCACCTGCGGCCCCGACAGCCCCAGCCCGAGCCTCATGCGCCCGCCGGAGAGGTGGTCGAGCGTGAGCGCGTGCATGGCGGTCGTGGTCGGGGAGCGTGCGGCCATCTGGGCAACGGCCGTACCCAGCCCGATCCTCGACGTCCGCGCGGCGATCCAGGTGAGCGGTGTGAAGGCGTCGGAGCCCCAGGACTCGGCGGTCCACACCGAGTCGTAGCCGAGCCGCTCGGCCTCCTGGGCGAGGGGCACATGGTCCGAGGAGGGGCCGCGGCCCCAGTAACCGAGTGCGAGCCCGAGCCGCATGGCCGCCGCCTCCTGACGGTTCGTCAGATCAGTGCTGAGGCTTGCGACTGTACGACAACGGCCCCCCACCGGGAAGGGTGAGGGGCCGTCGTACGACTACGACTCTTCGGACTCAGCCGCGCTGGATCCCCGACGTGTCCTGGAGGACACCGCGGCGGCCGTCCTGCGTCTGCGCGACCAGGGCCGGACCGCGCTGCTCGACGGCCAGGTACCAGGTGCCCGGCGCCAGTTCGGCGATCGGCGTCTGCGAGCCGTCCTCCGGGAACAGCGGACGCGGCACGGGCACGGCGAACCAGAACGGCGAGAAGTCCCCGGCGGGCGCCTGCGGCTGCTGCGCCTGCTGCGGCTGCCCACCACCGAAGGGCTGCCCGGCCTGCGGCTGCCCACCGTACGGCTGCCCCGGCTGCGCCGGCTGCCCGCCCGGGTACCCGTAACCACCGGGCGGCTGGGCGCCGTAGGGCTGGGGGGCGGCGGGGCCGGGGGCCGGGAGAAGGGCGGCCTGGAGGGCGGGGACGAGGGGGGTGGCGATGGCGGCGGCTGCGAGGATCAGGGCCGCGATGAAGCCGAGGATCAGACCTGCGGCGGCGCTGCCGCCCTCGGGAACGTCCACCAGAGTCCAGAAGAGGCTCCACGCGGCGAGCACGGTGAATGCCACACCAACTGTCCCGAGGTCCAGTCCGGCGACCTTGCGCGGCTGGGGCAGTAGACGGTTGACGACGATCAGGGCGGCACCGATGACCCCGCCCAGGTAGGTACCGAAGCCGAGGCCGAGGTTTTCCCACCCATTGATGTCAATGTTGTACCCGGAGGCGGAGTAGAGCTGGAGGAACGACGCGATGAACAGCAATACCGCTGCTCCGATCACCACGCCGTCGCCTCGAGTGAGGGAGCGGATATTCACTTCAGGTCCTTCGTCAGTCGTCTCAACATCGGCATCGCTGGAGGCGTCGCTGTCACCATGTCGCCGTCAGGCCCCGGTGTGAAGCGCGGGGGTGGCCCCTCATCGTAAGGACGACCTTATCGTCCGACCGACGAGGCTGTCCGCCGGGATCAACCCGTGGACCATTACCCGCGCAGGAAACTCACGATTCCCTCAGAGATCCCTCGCGCCGCCTTCTGTCGCCAGGTGTCACTGGTGAGCTGCGCCGCGTCCTTGCTATCGCGCATGTTGCCGCACTCGACGAACACCTTGGGAACCGTTGACAGATTGAGACCGCCGAGATCCTTACGCGTGACCAGGCCGGTGCCGTCGCCGACATAGTTGGAGGGGGCGTTGCCCGTGACGCGGACGAAGGAGCCCGCGATGCGTTCGCCGAGGGCGCGGGACGGGGCGACGATCGGGCCGGTGTCGGCGGCGCCCTCGTCGACCTTGCCCGGGAGGATGACGTGGAAGCCGCGTTGGCCGGCGCCCGCGCCGTCCGCGTGGATGGAGACGACGGCGTCGGCGTGCGCGTCGTTGCCGATGCGTGCGCGTTCGTCCACGCACGGGCCCCATGAACGGTCGCCGTCCTGCGTGAACTTGACCGTGGCGCCCTGTTTCTCCAGCAGGGTGCGCATGCGGTGGGCGACGTCCAGCGTGAACTTGGCTTCGGTGTAACCGTCGTTCGTCGAAGTCCCCGTCGTGTCGCACTCCTTCCAGTTCGTGCCGATGTTCACCTTGCGGTTGATTTCGGCGGTGTGCTGGAAGTTGTTCGGGTTGTGGCCCGGGTCGATGACGACGACCTTGCCCTTGAGGGGGCCGGACCCGGCGGGCGCGGAGGTCGAGTCGGCGGTGGGGGTGGGGCCCGGCGGCTTGTCGTCGGTCGTGGTGGAGGGCGTCGGCGCCGCGCTCGACGGCGATTCGGACGACCGTACGGCCGCGTTGCCGGCGCCGTCTCCGTCGCCGCCCACCGCCTCGTACAGCAGCCAACCGAGCAGCGCCCCCGGCACGAGGGCGGCGGCTGCCATGGTCAGGGCGCGGCGGCGACGGCGGCGGGGCTGGGGAGGATCGAAGTCCGGACCTACGTACGACACGCCTGACACCTTACGGGCCGACCAGGCCCCGTGCCGGGAAGGCACGGTCGAGCAAGGCGGGAGTTCAGACCCCCGACCCCGTCCGCTTCAGCACGCGCAGCGAATCCGTCACCGACACCTCCGTGAACGCCCCCGACTCCAGCGCCCGCAGATAGACGCGGTACGGCGCCTGTCCGGTGAACTCGTCCACCGGGTCCGGGAAGACGTCGTGGATGACCAGCAGTCCGCCCTCGGCGACATGAGGGGCCCAGCCCTCGTAGTCGGCGTTCGCGTGCTCGTCGGTGTGGCCGCCGTCGATGAAGACCAGGCCGAGGGGGGAGTTCCAGATCCCGGCGACCTGGGGGGAGCGGCCGACGAGGGCGATCACGTGCTCCTCCAGTCCCGCCGCGTGCAGTGTGCGGCGGAACGTCGGCAGCGTGTCCATCAGGCCGAGCGTGGGGTCGACGGTCTCCGGGTCGTGGTACTCCCAGCCCGGCTGCTGCTCCTCGCTGCCGCGGTGGTGGTCGACCGTGAGGGCCGTCACTCCGGCGGCGCGGGCGGCGTCGGCGAGCAGGATCGTGGAGCGACCGCAGTACGTGCCGACCTCCAGGAGGGGCAGGCCGAGGCGTCCGGCCTCGACGGCCGCCGCGTGGAGCGCGAGCCCCTCGCCCACGGGCATGAAGCCCTTCGCCGCCTCGAACGCGGCCAGGATCTCGGGCTTGGGGGCCGGGGCGGGGGCCATGCGGGTGCCTTTCGGTCGTACGAGCGTATGGGCGCCCATCGTGCACCACACCCCCGTCACGAGGGTGACGAGGGTGTGGTGCGGGCGGGTGTGCCGTTCGTGAGTGGGCCCGGTGGACGGGGGGTCTCAGGCACCGACCGTCTCGCCCGGCAGCGAGAGGTCCAGGTCGACCGTGGCGTCGTCGCCCGTGTGCGTCGCCGACGAGGCCAGCGGGGCGTGGCCGTCGGCGCGGGCGGCCAGGACGTAGGCGCCTTGGGCGGGGACGGCGAGGGTGTACGAGCCGTCCTCGGCGGAGAGGGCCGCGCCGGCCTGCCGGCCCCGGCGGTCGATCAGGGTCACGTTCGCGCGGGCCACCGGAGCGCCCGCCGCGTCCAGGACCCGGCCGCGGAAGCCGCGCAGGACCTCCTCGGCGCGCTCCAGATTGGCGTCCTCCTCGCTGGCGGCGCGCAGCTGCGGATGGGCGGCGGGGCGGTGCTTGGGCAGGAACAGGGCCAGGAGCAGGCCGATCGCCACCGCGGCCGTCGCGATCAGGAAGGAGACACGGAAGCCGTGCATCGTCGGGACCTCGACGCCGCCGACGTCGTTCGCGGTGTTCGCCAGCACCATGCCGATCACGGCGCTCGACACGGACGTACCGATGGAGCGCATCAGTGTGTTGAGGCCGTTCGCCGCGCCCGTCTCCGAGGCGGGGACCGCGCCGACGATCAGGGCGGGGAGGGAGGAGTAGGCCAGGCCGATGCCCGCGCCGAGGACCACGGCGATGACGAGGCTCTGCCAGGGGGCGCTCATCAGGCCGAGGCCGGCGCCGTAGCCGACCGCGATGATCAGCATGCCGAGGATCAGGGTGGTCTTGGGGCCGTACTTCGCCGAGAGGCGGGCATAGACGGGGGCGGTGAACATCATCGTCAGCCCGAGCGGGGCCACCAGCAGGCCCGCCACCACCATCGACTGGCCGAGGCCGTAGCCGGTCTCCTTCGGCAGCTGGAGCAGCTGGGGGAGGACCAGGGAGACGACGTAGAAGCTGACGCCGACCATGATCGAGGCGAGGTTGGTGAAGAGGACGGCCGGGCGGGCCGTGGTGCGCAGATCGACCAGCGGGGCCTTGGTGCGCAGCTCGTACAGGCCCCAGAGGAGGAGGACGACGACCGACGCGGCGAAGAGCCCGAGCGTGGTGCCGGAGGTCCAGCCCCAGTCGCTGCCCTTGGTGATCGGCAGGAGGAAGAGGACCAGGCCGGCGGAGAGGCCGAGCGCGCCCAGCACGTCGAAGGAGCCCTTCGCGCGGACCTCGGACTCCGGTACGACGACGAGGGTGAGGGCGATGGCGAGGACGCCGAGGCCGGCGGCTCCGTAGTAGAGGACGTGCCAGTCGGCGTTCTGGGCGACCAGTGCGGCGGCGGGGAGCGCGAGTCCGCCGCCGACGCCGATCGAGGAGCTCATCAGGGCCATCGCCGAGCCGAGCCGCTCGCGGGGCAGCATGTCGCGCATCAGGCCGATACCGAGGGGGATCGCGCCCATCGCGAAGCCCTGGAGGGTACGGCCGACGATCATCAGGAGCAGGTCGCTGGTGACGGCGCTGACGAGGGCGCCGAGCACCATCACGGCCAGGCTGGCTATCAGCATGCGCCGCTTGCCGTACAGGTCTCCCAGCCTGCCCATGATCGGGGTGGCGACGGCGCCGGAGAGCAGGGTCGAGGTCAGGACCCAGGTGGCGTTGCTGGGCGCGGTGCTCAGCAGCTGCGGCAGGTCCTTGATGACCGGGACGAGCAGGGTCTGCATCACCGCGACAACGATGCCCGCGAAGGCGAGGACCGGGACGAGGGCGCCCGAGGCCGCTCTTCCGGTGGGCTGGTCGGTCGTCGTTCGTGTCATGTCGTGGACCAACTCGGTGTGCCTGGGCAACTATTCCGATGCTTTGGCCAGCTAACGATTTCTTGACCTGTTCTTGATGAAGCAGGGCCGTGGACCTAGGTGTATTGACCCGCAGGGTTGTTCACACGGCTGATCGGTGGCTGGCCGCCGAGTGCGGTGTGGCAGCGATGG
>NZ_JBIMKE010000048.1:0-39011 GCF_043673425.1 Streptomyces sp. M41
ACCATCGCTGCCACACCGCACTCGGCGGCCAGCCACCGATCAGCCGTGTGAACAACCCCGCGGGTCAATACACCTAGGGCGGGCAGGCATGAGGGGTCCTCCGGAGACGACGAGACGACGACCGATAGCGAACGAAGGTAAGGCTAACCTAAGCTTTGCTCAGTTGAAACGGGAGTGACCGACCTGATGCGACAGTGACCGAAAGGAACGGACGGACCGTGCGACCCTTGCGCACACGACTGACGGGCGCACTGCTCGCGGTGCTCGCCCTCACGACGGCGACGGCCTGCGGCGGTTCGCCGGGAGGGGCACCCACGAAAGGGGCCGCCGCCTCGGCCGCGAACGCCGACCGGGTCGAGCCGCTCGCCCGCCCGCCGGCGCCCGACCTCCCGGTCACGGTCTCCTCGGCCGACGGCAGGAAGGTGACGATCGACAAGGCGCGGCGCCTCGTCCCGCTCTCCGGCAGCCTCAGCGAGATCGTCTTCACGCTCGGGCTCGGCGACCGGGTCGTCGCCCGGGACATCACCGCCACGTTCGCCCAGGCGGCGAAGCTGCCCGTGGTGACGCGGGGGCACGATGTCTCGGCGGAGAGCGTGCTGTCGCTGCGGCCCGACCTAGTGCTGGCCGAGACCACCACCGGACCCTCGGAGGCGATCGACCAGATCCGCGCCGCGGGGATCCCCGTCCTGGTCGTCGCCCCGGCCCGGGGGCTCGACGACGTGGGCCCGCGCATCAAGACCGTCGCGGGTGCGCTCGGGGTGCCGACGGCCGGCGAGGAGCTCACCGAGCGGACGCAGCGGCGGATCGCCGCCGTAGGCAAGGAGGTTCCGCGCGAGAAGGAGCAGCCGAGGGTGGCCTTCCTCTATCTGCGCGGCTCCGCCTCCGTCTATCTCATCGGCGGCGCGGGCTCCGGCGCGACGTCCCTCATCGAGGCGGCCGGGGCGGTCGACGCCGGCGCCGAGTCCGGTCTGGCGAAGGACTTCACGACCATCACCAGCGAGGCCCTGGTCAAGGCCGCGCCGGACGCGATTCTCGTGATGCGCAAGGGACTTGAGTCCGTCGGGGGCGTGGACGGTCTGGTGAAGATCCCGGGGGTCGCCGAGACGCCCGCCGGGATGGAGCGCCGGGTCGTCTCCATCGAGGACGGCACCCTGCTGAACTACGGGCCGCGGACCGACCAGGTGCTGCGGTCGGTCGTGGCGCAGCTGTACGAGGGGGGCGCGGCGTGACCGTACTGGAGCGGGCCGTGCACAAGGCGGCGCCCGACGTGCCGTCTCGGGGCCGGCGGCACACCGTCGCCTGGCTGCTCACCGCCGGCATGAGCGTGGCCTTGCTGGTCCTGGTTCCCGTCGCCGCGGGCATCGGGGCGTATCCGGTCCCGGTCGGGGACGTGCTCGCCTCCGTGCAGCACAGAGCCGGGCTCGGGGGCGGCGAGTTGGACCGGGTCGCCGAGTCGGTGCTGTGGAACGTCCGCTTCCCGAGGATCGTGCTCGCGCTGCTCATCGGGGCCTCGCTGGGCTGCGCCGGAGCCCTGATGCAGGGCGTGTTCGGCAATCCGCTGGCCGAGCCGAGCACCATCGGCGTCTCTCTGGGCGCCGCGGTCGGGGCGGTGGCCGCGATCTCGCTCGGGCTGTCCTTCCTCGGCAACTGGACCCTGCCCGCGATGGCCTTCGTCTCCGGTCTGGGCACCGTGCTGCTGGTGTACGCGATGTCCCGCTCGAGCGGCCGTACCGAGGTCGTGACCCTGATTCTCATGGGCATCGCGGTGAACGCGTTCGCCGGTGCGCTCATCGGCCTGTTCATCTTCCTCGCGGACACCGCCGCGGTGAACCAGATCGCCTTCTGGCAGCTCGGCTCGCTCGCCCAGTCCACCTGGCCCAAGGTGACGGCGGTCCTGCCCTGTGCGGTCGTCGGGCTGGTCGTGGCCCCGCTGTACGCACGCCGGCTGGACCTGCTCGCGCTCGGCGACCGGCCCGCGCGGCATCTGGGGGTGGACGTGGAGCGGATGCGGATCGCGCTGATCCTGGTCGTCGCCCTGCTCACGGCCGCGGCGGTGAGTGTCTCCGGCGTCATCGGGTTCATCGGGCTCGTCGTGCCGCATCTGCTGCGGATGGCTGCCGGGCCCGGGCACCGGTTCCTGGTTCCGGGCAGTGCGCTGGGCGGTGCGGTGGTGCTGCTCGCCGCGGATCTCGCCGCGCGGACGCTGGCGGCACCCGCGGAGTTGCCGCTCGGCGTGCTCACCGCTCTGCTGGGCAGCCCCTTCTTCTTCTGGCTGCTGCACCGGACTCGACGGCGGCAAGGGGGGTGGGCCTAGGGGGTGTCTGCCAACCATGGCCCGCCCCCCGCCAATTCCTCTGCGCCGCAACGTGCGCTCGGCCCGCGCGACCTGCTCGCCGGTGCGGAACCGAACCGACCGCCCCTCCAAGGAGCCCGCCGATGAGACTCCTCCGCCCGCGTCCCACTCCCCCCTCGCCCGCCGAACCCGGCGACACCCTCGCCGAGGCGGCGGGCCTCCATGTCCGTCAAGGCGCCCGCCCCGTCCTGCACGGCGTCTCCCTCACGGTCCGGGCCGGTGAGGTACTCGCCCTCGTCGGTCCCAACGGCGCCGGAAAGTCCACCCTGTTGAGCGCGCTCGCCGCCGATCTGCCGGCGTTCGAGGGCACCGTCCTGATCCACGGCCGCCCCGCGAGCGACTGGTCCGCGCCCGAACTCGCCCTGCGCCGCGCCGTACTCCCCCAGTCCGCGACCCTCTCCTTCCCCTTCACGGTCGAAGAGGTCGTACGGATGGGCCGGGCACCCCACGCCGCCTCCCCCGCCGAGGACGACCTCGCCGTAGCCGAGGCGATGGCCGCCGCCGAGGTGAGCGCCTTCGCCGTACGGCCGTTCTCCGCGCTCAGCGGCGGTGAGCGGGCCCGGGTCGCGCTCGCCCGGGTGCTCGCCCAGCGTGCCCCGCTGCTGCTGCTCGACGAGCCGACCGCGGCCCTGGACCTGCGGCACCAGGAGCTGGTGCTGCGCCTGTGCAGGGAACGGGCGCGGGCAGGCGACGCGGTGGTCGTCGTCCTCCATGACCTGGGACTCGCGGCGGCCTACGCGCACCGCGTCGCGATCCTTCGCGCCGGGCGGGTCGCGGCGGACGGGCCGCCCGCCGAAGTGTTCTCCGCGCCGCTGCTGTCGGAGGTCTACGACCAGCCCGTCGAAGTGCTGCCGCACCCTGGAACAGGAGCGCTCCTGGTGAATCCACTGCGGAACCTTTGACTTCCCTTCGACGTCCGGCCGGAGCCCACCGTCCTCCAGGTCACGGTGTGGCCGCTGTACCTGATCCCGACGCTCGCGCTTTTCCTCGCCCCGGTAGGGTTCGCCTCCGGGAAGGGGAAGGTGAAGGAACCTGATGAGCAGGGATCGCGGCCCTCGAAGGCTCCGCAGGCTTGACCGGAGGGCACTGATTGCGGCCTCCGTGACCGCTTTGTCGTTGACGGCGAGCGGATGCGTGGTGGTCCACGGGGAGAAGGAGATCCTTCCCTCGGCCACCCGGGCGGAAGCCGCCAAGGCACTCCAGCAGTTCACCACCGCGTACAACAAGGCGGACAAGGCATACGACAACTCCCTGTACGCCGACCACGTCACCGGTGCGCTCAGCGACATCGACGGCGCACGGCTGAAGGCCGGCAAGGCGCTCAGCCCCGAGGGCAATCGGGCCCACGTCCCGCTGAAGCTGTCGGACGCGAAGATCACGATCCCGAAGAAGGCGGGCTGGCCCCGCTGGTTCGTCGCCGACACGGCCGCGAACAAGGGCGCCGGCGCGCGCTGGGTCTTCGTGTTCACCCGGGACGGGCTGGAAGAGCCGTGGGAGGCGGCGTATCTGACGCTGATGGCCCCCAAGGACGTACCGAAGTTCAAGACGGACAAGGACGGCTGGGCCGAGGCCGTCCCCGCCGATTCGGCCGGACCGGCCGTGCCGCCCGGGGATCTGAGCAAGGACTACGCGACCTATCTCAAGGACGGCGGGGACGTCTTCGCCGACGGTCCGCACACCAGCCGCTGGCGGGCCGACCGGGCGAAGGCCGCCAAACGGCCGGGTCTGGTGAGCCAGTTCATCGACGAGCCGCTGACCAGCGGTGACTACGCGCCGCTGGCGCTGCGCACGGCGGACGGCGGCGTGCTGGTGTTCTTCACCACGCGCTACTACGAGAAGCGGACGGCCTACGCGGGCACCTCCGTGCCCTCGCCGGGCAAGGCGGTGGAGGCCCTGACGGAGGGCGAGATAAAGCAGTCACTGACGCTGGAGTTCATCTCCAACGAGGCGGCCCTCGACCCGAAGGGCGCAGGCAAGGTGGACATCATCGGCCGGATCCAGGGGCTGACCTCGGCAAAGGGCGAGTAGCGGCGACGCCGGTGCGGTGGCTCAGTGGCGCATCAGTGCCGCATCAGTGGCGCAGGGGCCAGGCCGTGGAGACGTGGTCCTCGCCGACGTAGCGTGCGCAGGCGTCGGTGAGGACTTCCAGCAGGCTCAGCGGGTCGGGCAGCGGGTGCTCGGGGCCACGTACCCAGTGCACGGTCTGGTTCTCACCGGGCAGTTGCGCGGGTGGTACGAGGACGTAGGAGCCGCGGCAGTGCCAGCGCAGCCCCGGATGTTCGTCCATGGTCTCGGGGTGGCAGTCCAGCTCACACGGCCACCACTCGTCCTCGTCCTCGGGCGTGCCGCGGGTGAGGGTGAACAGCAGCATGCGGCCGTCGTCGCTCTCGGCGACGGGGCCCACCTCGATGCCGGCGTCCAGCAGCCGCTCGAGGGCCTCGCGGCCCGCTTCGAGGGGCACGTCGAGGACGTCGTGCACCATGCCGGTGGCGGTGATGAAGTTGGCCTGCGGCTGGTGGCGGGCCCAGCGCTCGATCTGGGCGCGGTCGGTGGTGGACTGCGTCTGCCAGGCGAAGGACACCGGGTGCCGGGCGGGCGTGGGACAGCCGACGCGGTCGCAGGAACATCGGTAGCCGGCCGGGTGCGCGGCGGGCGCGAGGGGCAGTCCCGCCGCGGCGGCTGCCAGCAGCAGGGTCTCCCGGCCACCGCTGTCCGCGGCCTCCTTCGGGCGGCGTCCGCGCAGCCACTGCGAGAGTTTGCCCTGTAGGCCGGTCCGGCCGCCCAACTCCGCGCTCATCTATCCCCTCGCCTCGCTGTCGTGCGGAACAGCATGCCCTATGGTCCCATCATCGTGCGCTCCGGGGGGCCGTAGCGGACAACCGGGCCAGGTGGGACGAGGCGTACACAGCATCGGCAATCAGGGATGATCAGCCGCTTTGGCGGGATTTACGGCCCTACCGCTACGGCCCTACCGCTACGGCCCTGGCCGGTGCGGCCTAGCTGGTGCGGGGCGCGAGGCCGTACAGCGCGTAGTCGACGAGGGTGTCCGTGTACGCGTACGAGATCGGGCCCGTGTACTGGAGCCAGCGCTGGGCGAGCGGGGAGACCCACAGTTCCAGGGCGATGCGCGGGTCGACCTCCGGACGGACCTGACCGGCCTCCTGGGCGGCGCGCACCCGGTCGACGTACAGCTGGAGCGAGGGTTCGAGGAGCTTGGCCATGAAGATCCGGCCGAGCTCCTCGTTGACCACGCCTTCGGCGGCCAGGGCGCGGGAGGGGACCTCGAAGCGGGGGTCTTTGAGCTGGTCGACGGTCAGGCGCAGGACGGCTTTGAGGTCGGCGGCGAGGTCGCCGGTGTCCGGGATGGCGAACTCGTACTCCGCGCCCGCGTCCCGGGACGCCTGCTCACTGAGGTCGAGGAAGGCCTCCAGCAGGACGTCCGCCTTCGACGACCACCAGCGGTAGATCGTCTGCTTGCCGACACCGGCACGGGCGGCGATGCCCTCGATGGTGGTCTTGGGGTAGCCGACCTCTCCGACGAGGGCGAGAGCGGCGTCGTAGATGGCGCGACGGGACCGCTCGCTGCGGCGGGTGGCGTCGGGTGCGGGCTGGGCGGATTTCTGGGCTGCCATGTCTTGAATTTATCAGGTTGACAAGACGGAGCGTCTCGCTGGATCCTTACGAGGTAAGCCTACGAGACGATACGTCTCGTATCTGAGTCGCTCAGTGAAAGGAGCCCACCATGACCCGAGGCGGAGCCGGAAACATGCTCGGAGTCGGCGGCAGCCGCAAGAACCTCGGCCGCAAGGCGCTGCGCGGCGGTGGCCGGGGCGGTCGTATCGGCGGCGGAGCCGACCCGCAGGCGCAGAAGAAGGAGCTGCTGCGCAAACTCCAGGAGAAACGGCAGAGCGGGAGTTAGCGTCCCGGATGCCCGGCCGGGGGCCATGCGTCGCCCCAGTCCGCGTCCCGCGCGGCCTTGTAGAGGTCGCCGTGGCGTTTGGTGACCGTGGTGCGGCGCAGGGCCGGCTCGGTCTCGCACAGGTCGAGGAGCACCTGGCCCTTGCGGATCTGGGGCTTGCGCACGACCCGGGCGGGGGCCGGGGTGACCGGGAGGCGGGTCGCGGCGACGTAGCTGAACTTCTCGTCCTCGTAGGCGAGGGAGCCGCCCTTGATCTGGCGGTGCAGGGAGGAGCGGCTCACCCGGGCCGCGAAGTGGCACCAGTCCGTGCCGGGGACGATGGGGCAGGCGGCGCTGTGCGGGCAGGGGGCGGCGATGTGGAACCCGGCCGCGACGAGGCGGTCGCGGGCCTCGATGACGCGGGTGTAGCCGTCGGGGGTGCCCGGTTCGACGATCACGACGGACCGGGCGGCGCCGGCGACGGTGTCGAGGAGGGCGGTGCGGTCGGCGGCGGTGAGCTCGTTGAGGACGTAGGAGACGGTGACGAGGTCGGGCGCCTCGAGGCTGAGCCCGGAACCGATCCGGGCGCGCTGCCAACGGGCCTTGTCCAGCGCGGGGTTGGCGGCGGCGATCTCCCGGCCGATCGCCAGGGCCGGCTCGGCCCAGTCCATCACGGTGACGCCGCGCTCGCCGGGCCAGGTCGCGCTGACGGCCCAGGTCGCGGCGCCGGTCCCGCCGCCGACGTCGGTGTGGGTGCCGGGCGTCCAGTCCGGCACGGCGTCGGCGAACGCCTCCAGCGCCGCCCGTACCGCCTCGAAGGTCGCGGGCATGCGGTACGCGGCGTAGGCGGCCACGTCGGCGCGGTCCCGCAGGATCGGGGAGTCGGTGGGGGTGGCCCCGCGATAGGTGGCGATCAGCCGCTCCACGGCCTGCGCGGCCTGGCGGGGCGGGAGGTCGTCGAGAAGGCTGGCCAGAGCGCCGCGGAGGGCGTCCGCCGGGGATGCGGGGGCGTTCACCCGGCGATTCTACGATCGCCCCCGGCACCGGCGACGCCTGCCCAAGACGCCATGGGGGCACGGGCCGGTGCCCCCGGCCGGCTCGGCCAGGCCGAGAGCCAGTGCCGGAAGGCCGGGGCGGGACGCCGGGCCGGGACGCCGGACGGCGCAGGCTCGCTACCGGGCGCCCGGACCGAGAGCCAGGGCCAGAGGCCGAGCCGGTAGGCCGAGCCGGAAGGCCGAGCCGAGAGCCAGGCCGGAAGGCCGAGCCGAAAGCCCGGGCCGAGAGCCAGTGCCGGAAGCCGGACCGGAGGCCCGAACCGAGAGCAGGGCCCGAAACCCCGGCCGGAAGGCCGAGCCGAGAGGCCGGACCGAGAGCCCGAGCCGGAAGGCCGGGCTGGGACGCCCGGCCGGGGCGCCGGGCCGTGCAGGCTCGCTACCGGCCTCGAACCGCCCGTGCCAGTCGTGTCGCCGCTCGGGCCCGCCCGCCCGTTGTCCGGCGGTCGGCGGCGGGGGTGCACCGTGTTCGCCAGGAGGATCAGGAACATGTCCGTCACCGGGTCCAGCACCAACGACGTGTCCCTGCACCCCGTGTATCCCACCACCCCCTGACCCGCCAGCTCCCCCATGGAGGCCGGGCCGGAAGCCGGGACCGAGAGCCACGGCCGCAAGGCCGAGCCAGAAGACCAAGCCAAGTGGCCGGACCGGGACCCCGGACTGCACAGGCTCGCCATCGGAAGCCCGGACCGAAAGCCCGAGCCGGAAGGCCGGGCCGGACGTCCGGCCGGGGCGACGGGCCGTGCAGGCTTGCTACCGGCCTCGGACCGCCCGTGCCAGTCGTGTCGCCGCTCGGGCTCGTGGGCCGTTGTCCGGTGGTCGGCGGCGGGGGTGGACCGTGTTGGCCAGGAGGATCAGGAAGGTGTCCGTCACCGGGTCCAGCACCAGCGACGTGCCCGTGAACCCGGTGTGTCCCGCCGCCCCCTGGCCCGCCAGCTCCCCCATGAACGACGGCTGGTCCAGTGTGAGGCCCAGGCCGGGCGGGGTGAGGAGGAGCTCCACGAAGTCGGGGCCCAGGATGCGGGCCGGGCCGTACGCGCCGCCGGAGAGGAGTGCGCGGCAGAAGACCGCGAGGTCGCGGGCGGTGGAGAACAGGCCCGCGTGGCCCGCCACGCCGCCCAGCGCCCAGGCGTTCTCGTCGTGGACGACACCCCGCAGCATCCCCCGGTCCGCCTTGGCCCACGGCCGGCGCTGGTCCTCTGTCGCCGCCGCGCCCGGGCAGGGGCCGAAATGGGTGGCCGTCATGCCGAGCGGGCGGGTGATGCCGTCGTGGATGAGGACGTCGAGGGTGCGGCCGGTGATGCGTTCCAGCACGTGTTGCAGCAGCAGGAGGTTCAGGTCGGAGTAGCAGTAGGTGCCGGGCACCCCGACCGGGGCCTCCGCGCGCAGCCTCTCCAGCCGCTCGGCGTCGTCGGCGCAGTCGTACAGCGGGAGTTCGGGGCGCAGCCCGGAGGTGTGGGTGAGCAGCTGCCGCACGGTGATGTCGTGCACCGCGGCGGCGCGGAAGTCCGGCAGATACGCCCCGACCCGGGCGTCGATGCCGAGCGTGCCGCGCTCGATCTGCTGCACCGCGGCGACCGCCGTGAACGGCTTGGTGAGGGAGGCCAGGTCGAACGGGGTGTCCGTGGTCATCGCGACCCGCGCCGCGGTCGGCAGTTCCACCCCGGCGTCCTTCTCCTCGTCGTGGGCGGCGTACCGCACGGCCCAGCCCGCCGCCTCCTCGACGGCGACGTAGGGGCCGCGTCCGACGATCAGCACGACGCCGGCCGCCCAGGGAGCGGGGCCGGTGGTGAGGTCGTGGACCTCGCGGACGAGATGTCGGATCTCCTCGGGGTCGAGTCCCGCCCGTTCCGGCGTGTCCCCGCGCAGTCTCGGCGCGCTCAGCTCTCTGCTCCCTCCGCAGCCGCACCTCTGTTCCAGGGACGGCACATTCCCATGAAGCAGCCCAGCGCCACCAGTGCTGCGGCCAGTTGGACGACGGCCATCGGAACGGCGGTGTCCTCACCGGCGACGCCCACGAGGGGCGAGGCGATCGCGCCGACCAGGAACGAGGACGTCCCGAGGAGCGCGGACGCCGAGCCGGCGGCGTGCTTGGTGCGCAGCAGGGCGAGGGCCTGGGTGTTGGGGAGGGTGACGCCCATCGCGGACATCAGGACGAACAGCGCGGCGGCCACCGGCGCGAGGCCCACCTCGCCGAAGACGCCCAGGGACATCAGCAGCAGCGCCGTCGCCGCCAGGATGACGATCGACAGGCCCACCCCCAGCACCCGGTCCAGGCTGACCCGCCCCACCAGCACCTTGCCGTTGATCTGGCCGACGACCACCAGCCCGACGGAGTTGAGCCCGAACAGCAGACTGAAGGTCTGCGGTGAGGCGCCGTGGATCTCCTGGATGACGAAGGGCGAGGCCGCTATGTAGGCGAACAGCGCGGCGAAGGCGAACCCGCCGGCCAGCGTGTACCCGGTGAAGGCGCGGTCGGCGAGCAGTCCGCGCATGGCGCGCAGGGCCTCGCCGACCCCGCCGCGGTGCCGGTCGGCCGGGGGTAGTGTCTCGGGCAGCCGCCACCACACGAGCCCGGCCAGCAGCACGCCGACGGCGGTGAGCACGACGAACACGCCCCGCCAGTCCGTCACTCGCAGAACCTGCCCGCCGATGAGCGGCGCCACGATCGGGGCGACCCCGGAGACCAGCATGAGGGTGGAGAAGAAGCGGGCCATGGCGACGCCGTCGTACAGATCGCGGACGACGGCCCGCGCGATGACGATCGCCGACGCGCCCGCGAGGCCCTGTGCGAGGCGGAAGGCGACCAGCGCCTCGACGGTGGGCGCGAACGCGCAGAGCACGGTGGCGAGGACGTAGACCGCGAGGCCGGTGAGCAGCGGGCGCCGACGGCCCCACCGGTCGCTCATCGGGCCGACGACCAGCTGTCCGAGCGCCATGCCGGCCAGACAGGCGGTGAGGGTGAGCTGGACGGTCGCGGCGGGGGCGTGCAGGGCTCTGGTGACCTCCGGGAGCGCGGGGAGGTACATGTCCATCGCCAGCGGGGGCGTAGCCGTCAGGCCGCCGAGGACCAGCGTGACCAGGAAGCCGGTGGCGCGCAGGGAACGGGTGGACCGGGGCGGTGCGGTCGGTATGTCAGGCGGTGACACCTCCGGTGTCGGCCCCCCACGGTCGGCCATGCGCCCCTCCCTCTCCGAGTGATCCGCCCTCTATGCTCTCAGCTCGTACAGAGTGCCGGGGGTCACATGAGCGAGGGGCGAGCCGCGATGGCGGAGCAGAGCGTGCGGTGGGGGATCCTGGCGACCGGCGGGATCGCCGCCGCGTTCACGGCCGACCTGGTGGACCTGCCGGACGCCGAGGTGGTGGCGGTGGCCTCACGGAACCAGGAGTCGGCGGACGCCTTCGCCGAGCGCTTCGGGATCCCGCGGGCGTACGGAGACTGGCAGGCGCTCGCCGAGGACGGGGACATCGACGTCGTGTACGTCGCCACCCCGCACGCGGCCCACCGCGAGGCCGCCGGGCTGTGTCTGGAGGCCGGGCGAGGCGTGCTGTGCGAGAAGGCGTTCACCCTGAACGCGCGCGAGGCCGGGGAACTGGTCGCGCTGGCGAAGGCCCGCGGCAGCTTCCTGATGGAAGCGATGTGGATGTACTGCAACCCGCTGGTGCGGCGGCTGAAGGCGCTGGTGGACGACGGCGCGATCGGCGAAGTGCGCCATGTGCAGGCCGACTTCGGGCTGGCCGGCCCCTTCCCCGCCTCCCACCGGCTGCGCGACCCGGAGCAGGGCGGCGGCGCTCTGCTGGACCTCGGCGTGTACCCGGTGTCCTTCGCCCAGCTGCTGCTCGGGGAGCCGTCGGACATCGCGGCCCGCGCCACGCTGTCCCCGGAGGGCGTCGACCTGCAGACGGGCGCCCTGCTCTCCTGGGACGGCGGCGCCCTGGCCTCGGTGCACTGCTCCATCGTCGGCGGTACGGCGACCTCGGCGTCCGTCACCGGCTCCGCGGGCCGGATCGACGTGCCGTACGGGTTCTTCTTCCCGGAGCGTTTCGTGCTGCACCGGGACGGCCGTGACCCGCAGGAGTTCACGGCCGACCCGGCGGACGGGCCCCGCAACAGCCTGCGGCACGAGGCCGTCGAGGTGATGCGGGCGCTGCGCGCCGGCGAGACCGAGTCGCCGCTGGTTCCGCTCCAGGGCACGCTCGCGGTGATGCGGACCCTCGACGCGATCCGCGACCGCGTCGGCGTCCGCTACCCGGGCGAGGCCCCCGACGGGGCCGTGGGCGACACGTCGCCCGAGCTCACGCCTGCTTGAGCCCGGGCGCCCCGGCCTCCGTCACGAAGGACGCGGCCGTCGTGACCGGCGCCCCCGGCCTGGTCACGTACGGCACCGTCTTGAAGTCGGCCCGCGCCTGGTCCTGCGCCAGCGCGACGGTCACATAGCCGCGTCGTCCGTCGTAGAACTTCAGGTGCGGGTTGGCCTGCATGTACGTGTCCCAGTTGGCGGGCCTTTCGATGCCGTCCCGGCCGCTGGCGATGGACGTGGCCACGATCTCCGTGCCGAGGGTGGCGGAGTCGGGGTCGTCGAAGTCGTCCTTGATGTCGAAGCCGTACCCGACGTGGACGTCCCCGGTGAGCACCATCAGGTTCTCGACGCCGGCCGCCTTGGCCCCGTCCAGCACCCGGCGCCGGGAGGCCCGGTAGCCGTCCCAGGCGTCCATCGACACCCGGGAGGGCGCGGTGAGGTCGAATCTGCGCTGGGAGAAGGTGACCTGCTGCGGTACGACGTTCCAGAGCGCCGTGGAGTCGCGCCAGCCGTCGAGCAGCCACCGCTCCTGGGTCGCGCCGGTCATGGTGCGCGCCGGGTCGTCGACCTCGGGGCCGGGGATCTGGGCGCCGTCGCCGTAGGCCTGGTTGGAGCGGTACTGCCGGGTGTCGAGCACGTCGAACTGGGCGAGCCGACCCCAGTGCAGGCGCCGGTAGAGCTGCATGTCGGGGCCCGTGGGCTGCTGCGGGGTGCGCAGCGGCTGGTTCTCCCAGTAGGCGCGGTAGGCGGAGGCGCGGCGCAGCAGGAACTCCTCCGGCGGGACGCTGCTCTCGGGGATGTCGTCGGCGTAGTTGTTCTCGGTCTCGTGGTCGTCCCAGGTGACGACGAAGGGGTGCGCGGCGTGCGCGGCCCTGAGGTCGGGGTCGGTCTTGAACAGGGCGTAGCGCAGGCGGTAGTCCTCCAGGGTCGTCGTCTCGCGGTTGAACAGCGCGGGGAGCGTGCGGTCGGTGTAGTTGCGGTAGCCGCCGACGGAGTTGACCGCGTACTCGTACAGGTAGTCGCCGAGGTGGAACACGAGGTCCACGTCGTCGGTGGCGAGATGGCGGTACGACGTGTAGTAGCCGTCGGTGTAGGACTGGCAGGAGACGGCGGCCAGGGTGAGGGAGCCGACCTCGCTGCCGGCGAGCGGCGCGGTGCGGGTGCGGCCGGTCTCGCTGATCCAGGTGCCGGTGCGGAAGCGGTAGTAGTACACGCGGTCCGGCTCCAGTCCGTCCGCCTCGACATGGACGGTGTGGTGGTACTCGGGGTGCGCGGTGGCGGTGCCGCTGACGGCGATCCGGCTGAACTGCTCGTCGTGCGCCACCTCCCAGTCCACGGCGACGCGTTCGGCGGGCAGTCCGCCGTCGGGCTGGTACGGGACGGGGGCGAGGCGGGTCCACAGAACGACGGAGCCGGGCAGCGGGTCGCCGGAGGCGACGCCGAGGGTGAAGGGGTCGGTGTCGATCCGGCGGGCGTCGAGCTCGGCGGCGCTCGCCGCGCCTCCGGCCGGCAGCTGCACGGCGAAGGCGAGCGCGGCGGCGGCGCCGGTGAGGGTCAGGAAGTGGCGACGGGCGATGTGCCGGGCGGCGGCACGCAGTTCGGGGGTGTGCTGGGGCTGCTGGGGTGCGTTGGTCATCCGGTCCTCCCCTGCCTGATGGATGCATGAGGCATTGGAGGAGTCGCGGACGACACTCGCTTGGCACGTACACAACACCCAGATGGCGGACGGATGAGTTTCGAATGGCGGACCCTCGCCTACGCTGCGACACCATGAACGACAGGCGAACGGACGCGAGGACGGACACGAGGGTCGCCGTGGTGACCGGCGCGGGCTCCGGCATCGGACGGGCGGTGGCCGTGGAGCTGCTGCGCGCGGGCTGGTCGGTGGCGCTGGCGGGACGGCGGGTCGAAACCCTGGAGGAGACGGCGGTGCTGGTGCCCGACGGGGCCGCGCTCGCCGTACGGACGGACGTGGCACGGCAGGAGGACGTGACCGCGCTGTTCGCCGCCGCCGTGGCCCGGTTCGGGCGGGTGGACCTGCTGTTCAACAACGCGGGGACGTTCGGCCCCGGCGGAGTGCCGGTCGAGGAGCTCTCCTACGACGCCTGGCGGCATGTCGTGGACACCAACCTCAACGGGGCGTTCCTGTGCGCGCAGGCGGCGTACCGGCAGATGAAGGAACAGGACCCGCAGGGCGGCCGGATCATCAACAACGGCTCCATCTCGGCGCACACGCCCCGTCCGCACTCGGTGGCCTACACGGCGACCAAGCACGCGCTGACCGGCCTGACCAAGTCACTGTCGCTGGACGGGCGGCCCTACGGCATCGCCGTCGGCCAGATCGACATCGGCAACGCGGCGACCGACATGACCGCGCGGATGCGGACCGGCGCCCTCCAGGCGGACGGATCCGTGGTGCCGGAGCCGGTGATGGACGTGGCCGACGTGGCCCGGACGGTACGGCACATGGCGGAGCTGCCGCCGGAGGCGAATGTGCAGTTCGCGACCGTGCTGGCGACGGCGATGCCGTACGTGGGACGCGGCTGAGCCCTCCGAGCGGGCCTCCGAAGCCACGGGGAGCCGCGGGGAGACACAGAGCGTCTCCATAAATTGCACAATCGGAATTCAAGATTCCGGTACATCGAGGCCGGTGAGCGGCTTATGCTCAAGTTCTCGTGCACCAGAGCTTCACATTTGGAGCACAGAGCCTCCGCAAGCCACTCCGAGGGGGGAGGCGGCAGCCGTTCCAGGGACCGGGTGGGGGTGGACCTCACGTGGGACCGCGAGGTACGCACCGGTACGTGGAACGGCTGCCGCACAGACCGTGGCCGGCCAGGTCGTGTGGTTCGGCCGGCGTGATGTCAAACGACAGGCCCTACGCCTGACCCGTCTCGAAGCGGGAGATCCGGCCGTCGTCCCCCACCTCGAAGTGCCACCGGGTGCGCATCTCGCCCCAGGTGTCGTTGCGGTAGGACGCGATGAGGTCGCGGCCGTGGTTCGACTCGTTGTCGACCTCCAGGTGACCGTTGGAGGTGAAGATCTCCCGGTCGATCCAGTCGGTGAGGTCGCGGTCGGTGCCGTCGTCCGCCATGGTCGCGTCGGGCGCGAGGACCTGCATGAAGCCCTCACGGTCATGGGCGTTGACCGCGGCCACGAAGGCGCGGACGGACGGATCGCTGAGTCTGGACGTCTGAATCGTCATACCGGTCAGCCTCACATCGGCCCCCATGCCCCGCCACCCGAACGGCCGCGAGGGCAGGCCGGTCGGGTGGCGGCGGTGGGACCGTGGACAGGCGGGAGGGGGACACGCGGGAGGGGATCCGTTCCTGCTGTCTGCTCCGGGAGTCGCTGTGAGTGCATACGACCGACGCGATCTGGGCCTGCTGCTGCTCCGGCTGGGAGCCGGCGGAGTACTGGCCGCGCACGGCACACAGAAGCTGTTCGGCTGGTTCGGCGGCCATGGCATCGAAGGGACCGGCCAGTTCATGGAGTCCGTGGGCTACCAGCCGGGCAGGGCGAGCGCGACGGCGGCGGGCCTCGCGGAGACCGGCGGCGGCACCCTGCTGGCGCTGGGGCTGGCGACACCCGCTGCGGGTGCGGCGGCGGCCGGCGCGATGGCGGGAGCGTCCGCGGTGCACGCCCCCAACGGTTTCTTCAATCAGGCGGGCGGCTACGAGTACGCCGCCACACTCGGCCTCGCCGCGACGGGCCTCGCGATCGCGGGCCCGGGCCGTCTCTCCCTCGACCATGCGCTTCGCCATGTCGTCGACCGCGGCTGGATGGTCCCCACGGCCCTGGCGGCGACGGCCGCCGTGACCGCCCTGGTGGTGGGGGCCCGGAACAGGCGGCTGGACCGGGCGGAGAAGGAGGAGCAGGCGGGGCTGTTCGACGAGCAGGAGGCGTTGTTCGGGGAGTAGGCGTCGTGCGGGGGCCGGAGGGCGTCGTTCGGCGCGTGGAGGGCGTCGTTCGGCGCGTGGAGGGCGTCGTACGGGGAGTCCGAGGCACGGCGCCCGGGTGCAGGGGGCGCGCTGCCCGGCCCCCAGGATCCGTGCCAAGCTGCGCGCATGACTGACCAGGCCGCCACCGCCCCGCACACCCCCGCCGCCGCCCCTCACACCTCCGCCGGCGAGGCCGCCGCCGATCTGTGGGCCACCGTCGACACCCTGTGGAACTGGCTGGACGCCGATCAGCCGGTCGGCGGACGCGAGGGTCTGCTCCTGCGCATCCTGAAGCTGTCGGAGGAGGTCGGCGAGGTCGCGCAGGCCGTCATCGGGGCGACCGGCCAGAACCCGCGCAAGGGGGTCACGCACACCTGGGAGGACGTACAGGGCGAACTGTGCGACGTAGTGATCACCGCTCTGGTCGCCCTGCGGACGCTGACGCCCGAGGCACGCGAGGTCTTCCTGCGGCACCTGGCGCGCGTCGAGGAACGCTCGGTGGGGCCAGGTTCCTGACCCTGGCCCGGCGCCATGAGCGCGGTCAGGTCCAGGGCGTGGCGACCAGCCGGATCCGCGCGTCACGGCCCACGAGGGGCGCGGCGGTGGTGGGCAGCGGGATGTGCGCGACCCAGCGGCCGGGGGTGGGGTCCTCGTCGACGCGGGGCTCCCCGGCGACGCGGTGGTCGCGGATGGCGCCTTCGATGTCCGAGTTCCAGGCGGCCCAGATGCCGGGGCCGGCCTCCGGCGTGCCGACATCGATGACGAGGGTGTCGGAGAAGTCGGCGGACTGTTCCAGGTGGTCGCCGAGGCGGAGGATGCCGCGCCGCTCGCGCAGGGAGATGAGTCGCACCTCGAGGATGAACCGCATGGGTTCGTCCGTGGCGGTCCGCAGACCACTGTTGAGAAAGGTGGTGGCCAGCGACACCGAGGCCGCGCCCCCGCCCTCGGGCGGCGGCTCCAGCTGAATCGGACACCAGTGGGCGGCGAGCCGTTCATGCATCACCACGGGCAACCCGCGCACCGACAGCCGCACCTCGGCCTGCCAGACGAGGTCGTCGTCCCCGGACAGCCGGTAGTCGACGAGCGACGCCTCGATCCGGGTGTCCCCGAACAGGAACCGCCGCAGATTCTGGTATCCCTCCTCGGAGTTGACCATCCCGTAGCGTCCGCTGTGGCTGCGGTGCACGAAGGCCCGCTGCGCGCCCGGCACTTGGGCCCGTTCGATTTGTACGAGCCCGTCACTGTGCGGCCCGACGGCGGCGGAGGACAGCCCGAAGGCGACGTCGTAGTCGGCGGGGTCGGTCCCGACGAGGCAGAAGACCCTGTCCAGGGGCAGCGCTCCCGGGCCCTCCGGCATCCGCCGGGCGTCCCACCCGTCGGGCGGACCGCCGGGGTCCCGGTCGGCCTGCGGGGTCAGGTACTCGTACATCCGCCGGGGCCCGAAGATGTCGGCACCCTGAATGCCGAGGGTGTCGCGGATCCGCTCGAACCAACCGCCCCCGACGTCGAAGGTGATACCGCCGTGCGGGGTGCCGTAGGTGAACAGCTTCGCGACACAGTCCGAGGCGTCCCGGCCCCTGTCGGGCAGGATCTTCTGCAACAGGCACCGGCAGATGAGCCCGCCCATGGAGTGGGCGACGAGGATGACGGCCGGGGCGCCGGTCTTCTCCCGCAGCCGGTCGATGAGCTCGAGCAGGTCGGCGGCGGCCTGCTCCAGCTGATACTCCTGCGGGCTGCCGCCCCAGGTGCCGGCCGAGCGGTCGTAGAACCGGTGGATCCACACACTGTCGGCGGGGACCTCGGCATGGTTGGCGAGGTAGGCCTCCTGGCTCCCCTTCACGAGCAGCTCGTAGCCCTCCTCACGGAGCAGACGCAGCAGCGGGCTCTCGAACTGGTGGAAGAGCGGCTGGTTGTGCGCGCCGACGCGGACGTGCGTGGACCCTTCGTTGAACCCGTAGAAGGGGTCGCCGACGGCCTTGTCGATCCCTCGAGTACCTCCTGCGAAGCCGCGGACGTAGACGAGGGGAAGTCTGCGGGGGTCGTCCACGGCTTGCCTCCCAGGGGCGGGGTCGTTCACCTCTCCTGCGTAGACGAAGCCCGACGCCCCGGCCACCGGGGTTAGCCCGAAGCGGTGACGCGTGGGGCAGGCCACCCGGCGACAGACCCCGGCGGTGGTCGCCGTGCCGACCGACTGCGAGGGCCTGTATGAGCCCTGTATATGGTGCAGCTGATGATTCGGATGATCCGATCATCCGCGAGTGACATTGGTGGCGGACACGGGGAGACACCGATCCATGGGGGATCACTTCAAGACGGATGTGGACGAACTCGCGCAGTTCCTGAAGAACCTCGAGGGCTGTGTGCGCGAACTTGACGAGGCGCGTACCGCCCTCGCCCATGTACGCGCGGATCAGATCGGCACCGGCCGGCTCGACGAGGCCTGTGACAAGTTCCAGGAAGAGTGGAAGTACGGGTCCGAGCAGACCAAGAAGATGATCGACGCGATCAGCGAGGGCGTGAAGGCGAACAAGAAGGGCTACGAAGAGGTCGAGGAAGCCCTGGAGAAGGCGTTCAAGCACATCGAGAAGTCGGCCACTTCGGGCGGAAGCGGGGACGCTCGCTGATGGCCTCGAACCCGTACCTCAACATCGGCTGGAACCCCGTACCCGGCATACCCACCGAGGTGGCCGCGCTGCAGAAGAAGGTGAACACGGCCGCCACCGCCCTCGACACCTGCCACCAGCAGCTGACGAAGCTCCTGGGCGAGTCCAGTTACTGGCAGGGCGAGGCCGCCGAACAGTTCCGCAAGACGCTCGACGGCGATCTGCCCAAGTACATCAAGGAAGCCGCGACCTCACTGCGGACGGCCGCCACCCAGCTGCACAACTGGGACGGCCACCTCACCTCCAACCGGGAGCTGGCGCAGAAGTACGACGCCGAGGCCGCCGACAAGAAGGCCGCCGCCGCCGAGGCGCAGCGCTCCTACGACCGGGCCGGGCAGAACCCGGATCTCCAGCTCTACAAGCAGACGTTCACGGAGGGCCCCGAGCTGGAAGCGGCCACGGCACGGCTGCAGACGGCCCAGAACAACCTCAACTCGGCGTCCGCGGCCCTCACCAAGGCCAACAACGAGTACAACGACCTCAACCGCAAGATCAAGGACCTGGAGACCCTGCACGCCGATCAGGCGGAGGGCGTCGCCAAGGCCCTCGACGGCGCGACGAAGAAGGCGCCGGACGAGCCGGGCTTCTGGAGCAAGGTCGGCGACGTCCTCAAGTCGGTCGGCGAGTTCCTGGTGGAGCACGCGGGCACGATCGGCGCCATCGCCGGCCTGCTCGCCCTCTTCCCGACGCCGCTGGCGCCCTTGTTCGCCGGCATCGCGGTCGTGGCGAGCGCCACCTCCATGGCCAAGAACCTCTCCGATCCGGAGTTCCGCAGCCAGTTGATGGGCGGCGGCAGCGGCATGGACACCTTCGCCGCCTGGGCCTCGCTCGCCGGTGACACCGTGGGCATGATCCCGGGCGGCAAGGCCCTCGGCGCCGCCGCCAAAGAGGTCACGGAGGGTCTGGCCGACGCCGGGCGGTGGGGGGTGGCCGTCTCCAACTCGGAGAAGGCGGGCGCCTTCGTCAAGGAGATCGTCCCGTCCTTCGCGAGGAACGCCACGGACGACGTCACCGACGCCTGGCGCGCGGCCGGGGAGTCGGCGAGCGGCTCGGCCAAGCTGATCGGTGAGATCAGCGCCGGCGGTCTCAACGTCGCGGCGAACATGGTCTCCTCCGCCGAGGAGCTGGGCCTGGTGGACAAGGACGGCTCCGAGCACAACGCGGCGGAGAGCACCAAGGCCGCCGCCACCGCGCACTCCATCGCGGGCCTCCTCGGCTGGATATGAGTCCGGCAGCCCCGATGCCCGAGCAACAAGCCCCGTTCCGTGAAAGGTGGACCACCCCGTGACGGAAACCCCCACGAGGGCGCCGCACGGCCGCACACCGGCGTTCTGGTACGGCCTGCCCCACGGCTATGTGCAAATCGACCTCGATCCCCCGCTGGACGGCGTCGTCGAACTCGTCCGGCAGGCCATGGCCCTGCCCCAGGACGAACGCGACCGTGCGGAGGAGGTGCTGCGTTTCTACGCCGCCACCGTCCGCGCCCTGAACGCGCAACGCGTGCAGAGCTGTGCCCTCGGCCTGCACCCGAACGACGACGGCGGCCTGACCTCGTCCGTTCTCACCATCACCACAGTGCCGACCTCGGGCAGCCATGCCAAGGCGGTCATCGCGAGCCTCGCCGGCACCGCGGCCGACCGACGCGACGTGGGCATGCGCCCCCTTGAACTGCCGTGCGGCCTGGGCTTCCTCGCCGAGGAGAAGCGCCGCACGATCGCTCCGGGCAGGCCGCCGGAGGGCGTCGAGGGCCCCCGGACAGGTCTGGTGTGGCAGGGCACGGTCGCGGTGACCGGGCCCGGTGGCCGCGACATCGTGATGCTCCAGCTCGTGACGGAGGCGGTCGACCAGGCCGACGACTACCGCGACGTGCTCCTCGGCATCGCCCGTACCCTCACCTACACCGACCCCACGCAGCCGGTGTCCGGGGAGATCCAGGACTCCCCCGCGCCGGGCAGCGCCGCGCACCAGGTACAGAGCGACTTCGGATGACCCACACGACTAGGAGTGACGTCGCATGACGCAGCCGCACCAGGCCCCGGAAGTGGCCGCGGTCCTCGCGCACAACAAGGCCGTCAGGACCCGGCACATCGCCGTGCGCGCCGCCCTCGGTGCGGCGCTGATCGCCCTGCCCTTCGTGCTCGTCGCCGCGGGAGTGCCGAACACCTTCCTGACCGTGCTGCCGATCGTGCTCGGCCTCTTCGTCCTGCTCTTCCTCCTGCTCCGGGTCCGGCACGGCCGGCGCCTCGGGGTGTGCGAACAAGTCCTGCGCACCTACCCCCTGGAGTACCGCGACCGCGTCGACAAGCGCGGCTCCGAGCGGCTGCTGCTCGGAACCGTGCACACGGTGAAGCTGTCCCTCCGCGGACAGCACGGCGCCCGCACCATGCGCGCCGTCAGCGCGTCCACGGTCCGCCGCTGGCCCCAGGGCACCGACAACGGCGCCTGGTTCGCGGGTGACCCGGCCTTCGGCGGCGTCATGATCGTCCCCGGCACGAACGACATGCTGTTCCTACAGCCCGCCGACTGGCAGAAGTACGAACCCGAACGCACCCAGTCCGACCCCCACCGCCAGGCTTTGGCGGCCCAAGCGGGGATCTCCAGGCTGCTGGAGAAGGAGGTCAATACGATCGCGGCGTTGGGGGGGTGAGCGGGGGCGCGGGGCGCGCGGGGCGCGCTTGGGGGCAGACGAGTCGGGCTGTACGCCGGGTTCTGTTCCCGGGGTTCCTCGCGGAGCCCCGGGCGACGGCCATCCATCTAGGGCCGGCGTTGCCGCCGGCCTCGTGCGGTCTACCCGCGGACTCGGGCGGGCAGCCCTCGGTCGTCCGCGCAGGGCCACCGGTTACGGCGGCCCCTTCTTGACCTTGCTCCGGGTGGGGTTTACCTAGCTGCCCAGGTCGCCCTGGGCACTGGTGGTCTCTTACACCACCGTTTCACCCTTACCCGGCGCCGAAGCGCCGGGCGGTTTGCTTTCTGTGGCACTGTCCCGCGGGTCACCCCGGGTGGCCGTTAGCCACCACCCTGCCCTGTGGAGCCCGGACGTTCCTCGGGAAGCCCCCTGAGGGACTCCACGCGGCCGTCCGCCCGGCTCGTCTGCCGTGTGGACCATGGTACCGGCCTGCGGGGGCGCGGGCGGACCCTGGCTGTCGCCGCCCGTCAGAGGAAGTCCGCCGTGTCCAAGTCGAACGCGAACGGCTCGGGCAGAGTCAGGTGCTTGCCGAAGGCGACGGCGCGGAGCTCCTGGTAGTCGGCCGACTCCGGGGCGCTGTGCAGCGTGGTCCACGAGGTCTCCCGGTCGACGAGGAGGTAAAGGGGGATGCTCGCGCGGGCGTAACAGCGACGCTTGATCTCCCGGTCGATCCGCGGCTTCGAGGACGTGACCTCCAGCACCATGGCGACGCCCTCGCACGGCATCCAGGCATCGGCACCCCGGTAGAGCCTCAGCTCCTTCGGAGCGAACATGCCGTCCGGGATCACGTGGTCCTGTGGGTAGCCGTCGGCATTCTCAAGCTTGAGCCCCCTGTTCCCGGAGAACTGCATCTCGGTCTCGGATCGCCGGTGCATCTGGCCCACGATCCGGCTGACGCAGTGCTTGTGATGCCCGTCAGGCACTGGGGTGACGGAGAGTTCTCCCTCGACCAGTTCGCCCCGCAGACCCTGCGGGGTGTTCAGGTCAGCGAACCAGTCCAGCAACAGCTTCTGCGTGATCGGATCCTGCGCCATGGCCCCATGGAACGCCCCGCCATCGGCTCACCGGCACGGAACAGCGACAGATCACCTGTACGGGAGTCCGCCGGAGGCGTGCCCTTGACCTTGCCGCGACGTCAACGTCTCTACTGATCCCATGCGGATCGGAGAACTCGCCGCCGCCGTCGGCGTCACCACGCGGACCGTGCGGCACTATCACCATCAGGGGCTGCTTCCCGAGCCCGAGCGACGGCCGAACGGGTATCGGGAGTACACGTTGCGGCATGCCGTCGTGCTGGCGCGGATCCGGCGGCTGACGGAGCTGGGGCTGGGGCTCGCCGAGGTGCGGGACGTGCTCGCCGAGGATGCCGGGAAGGATCTCGTCGAGGTGCTGACCGAGCTCGACCAGGATCTTACCCGGCAGGAGGCCGCCGTCCGGGAGCGGCGGGCCCGGTTGCGGGCGTTGCTGGAGGACGAGGGCGGGTTGCCGGAGGAAGGGCCGGTGTCGCCCCAGCTGGCCGCTCTGTTCAAGGACATGCGGCATCTTGCCGATTCGCCCATGGCCGCGAAGGACCGCGAGATGCTCGCCCTGATCGAGACGACCGCGGATCCAGAGGGGCGCGAGGAGTTCATGGCCGTGCTCGGGAGTGTGATCGCGTCGCCCGGAGGCAAGGAGCGTGCCCTCGCCGCCTACACCCTGCTCGATGAGCTCGCGGACGCCGAGCCCGACGATCCGCGGGTGGCGGAGGCGGCCCGGGCGCTCGCCGAGTGCCTGCCCCGCGGTCTGTTTCCCGGGCCCGTGGAGGTCGACCCCGACAGCAGCTTCCTGCGCGCCTTCTACGCCGACTTCGCTCCGGCCCAGGCCGAGGCCATTCGCCGTACCCTGCACATCCTCACGGAAGGAGACGGACCGTGACGCGGACCGCGCTCACCCTCGTCCGGCACGAACTGCGGCTGCTGGCCAGTCTGGGGCTGTGGGTGGCCCGGCGCCGGCACGGGGCCGGTGACGGGACGGCCTTCGGGTATACGCGGGGACAGGGCGCGATGATGTTCGGATTCGGGTTTGTCATCGTGATCGAGTCGATCACCATGTCCGTGCTGCTGCGGGACTACCCGGCCGTGCAACGCGTGTGGTTCATGGTGGACATGTACACCCTCGTGCTCATCGTCGGGATGCATGCCGCCTCCGTCGTACGACCGCATGTCCTCGACGGCGACTTCCTGCGTGTCAGGCGCGGTGCGCACGTCGATCTGCGCATACCGCTGGAGCGGATCGCGCGGGTGCGGAGGGAGCTGCGCACCACCCATGAGCGGACCGAGGGCGAACTGAACCTCGCCGTCGGCGCCCAGACCGCCGTGACGCTCGAACTCGCCGAGCCCGTGGCCCACTTCACCTTCCTCGGCCGCCGCCAGGACATCCGTCTCGTGCGCTTGCACGCCGACGACGCCGACAGCCTCGTCAAAGAGGTCGAGTCGGTCACGCGGGCTCGAAGCGCACCCTCGCCGCTCCCGGATCCGACTGGGTGAGGCGGACCCGGAGCCGTTCCCCGAGCGGCAGTCGCTTCCCGTCCGGGGCCTCGATCCTGCCGATCACCGCCGGGGACTCCAGCTGCACCGTGCCGGTGCCGGGCCGGCGCTCCTCGACCTCCACCACCCAGCCGTCGAACTCCTCCCCCACCCGGTCCTTCAGCAGTGCCGCCTCCACCAGGTCCACGCACTCGCGTTCCACTGTCCCGGCCCGCCGCGCGCCCTGCGCCATGCGGGCCGGCAGCGCGTCGAGGGCGGCCGACACCCAGTCGGGGACGGGCCGGCCCGCGGCGGCGGCCAGGCAGATCTCGGCCGCGTACCGGTCGCCGAGACGGCGCAGGGGTGCCGTGCAGTGGGCGTAGGGGGCGGCCACCGCCGAGTGGGTGGTGATGGCGGGGAGGGTGCCGTCCCGGAAGGCGGTGTAGCCGGCGCCGCGCAGCAGCGTCGTGCACTCCTGGAGGAAGGCCGCGTGGTGCGGGCGGTGCGGGTCGAGGGCGCGGACCACTGCGGCGTACGAGACATGGTGCGGCCAGTCGATGTGCAGGGCGTGCGCGGTCCGGCGCAGACGGCCGACGGCGCCGTCCGGGGCGGCGGGAAGGGTGCGCAGGAGGCCCGTGCCGTGCGCCAGCATCAGGTCGGCGGCGGCCATTCCGGTCAGCAGGGAGATCTGGGCGTTCCACCCTTCGACCGGGTGCGGGGCGCGAAAGGCGAGCCGGTACGTGTGATCGCGTTCCTCGATCTCCTGCTCGGGGACGCCGAGCGAGATCCCGCCGCGCTCCACCTCCAGCCGTTCCCGCAGCTCCCCGACCTCCTTCAGCAGTGTCTGCGGCTCCTCGGCGCTCCCCTCGTCGATCTCCCGCTGTACGCCCGCGTAGTCCAGCTTGGCCCGGCTGCGGACCAGGGCGCGGCGGACGTCGACGGCGAGGGTGCGGCCCTCCGCGTCGAGGTCGATGGTCCACAGGACGGCGGGCCGGTCCTGGCCGGGGAGCAGACTCGCCGCGCCCTCGCTCAGCAGCTCGGGGTGGAGCGGGATCCGCGCGTCGGGGAAGTACAGGGTCGTCACCCGGCGATGTGCCTCGCCGTCGAGCGCTCCCGACGGTACGACGAAGGCGGCGACGTCCGCGACGGCGTACCGGACGCGGTAGCCGGTGCCCTGCCGGGACAGGTGCAGCGCCTGGTCGAGGTCCCTGGAGGCGGGCGGGTCGAGGGTGAGGAAGGGGATGTCGGTGGCGTCGTACGACGGCAGGGCAGGGGCCTTCGCGGCGCGTTCGGCCTCCGCCAGGACCTCGGGCGGGAAGCCTCGGGGGACGCCGAGTTCGGTGCGCAGGGTGGTGAGGGCGGCTCGGAGGGGGGCCTCGGGGGCGCCGGTCACGCGGATGTGGCGGCGGGGCATGTAGCGAGCGTAGGTCGGGGTCCGCCCGGTGGCACGCCGTACGCTGTCCCGGAGCTCTACAGAGAAGGAGATCTTCCGTGCTGGTCCTGCTGCCGCCCTCCGAAGGCAAGGCGTCCTCCGGCCGCGGCGCCCCGCTGAAACCGGAGTCGCTGTCGCTGCCCGGCCTCACCGCGGCCCGGGAAGCCGTCCTCGGTGAGCTGGTCGAACTGTGCGCGGCCGACGAGGACAAGGCACGGGACGTGCTCGGGCTCAGCGAGGGGCTGCGCGGCGAGGTCGCCAAGAACGCGGAGCTGCGGACGGCGGGGGCGCGGCCGGCCGGGGAGATCTACACGGGGGTGCTGTACGACGCCCTCGGCCTGGCGTCCTTGGACGCGGCGGCGAAGAAGCGGGCGGCTCGGGCGCTGCTGGTGTTCTCGGGTCTGTGGGGTGCCGTCCGGGTCACCGACAAGATCCCCTCCTACCGCTGCTCGATGGGCGTGAAGCTGCCCGGCCTGGGGGCGCTCGGCGCGCACTGGCGGGCGCCGATGGCGGATGTGCTGCCCGAGGCCGCCGGGAACGGGCTCGTGCTGGATCTGCGGTCGTCGGCGTACGCGGCGGCGTGGAAGCCGAAGGGCGAGGTGGCCGGGCGGACGGCGGCGGTACGGGTGCTGCATGCGCCGACGCGCAAGGTCGTCAGCCACTTCAACAAGGCGACGAAGGGGCGGATCGTACGGAGCCTGCTGACGGCCGGGGCCGCGCCCGCCGGGCCGGCGGAGCTGGTGGAGGCGCTGCGGGATCTCGGCTACGTGGTTGAGGTGGAGGCGCCCGCGAAGGCCCAGAAGGCGTGGACGCTGGATGTGCTGGTGGACGAGATCCACTGACCCGCAGCCCAGGACCTGATTGCAAGTACTGCAACGAGCTTTGCGCAGGGTGCTTCACCTCGGCAGGATGAGGCCATGACCTCCTCAGTCCTGGATCTCGCGCCCGTCGTCCCCGTGGTGGTGGTCGACGACCCCTCCGACGCCGTACCGCTGGCCCGGGCGCTGGTCGCGGGCGGGCTGCCCGCGATCGAGGTGACGCTGCGGACGCCTGTCGCACTCGACGCGATCCGGGCGATCGCGGACGCCGTGCCGGACGCGGTGGTCGGGGCGGGGACGGTGATCACACCGGCGCAGGTGACGGAGGCCGTCGCCGCGGGGGCCGGGTTCCTGGTCAGCCCGGGCTGGACGGACGTACTGCTGGCGGCCATGCGGGCGTCCGGGGTGCCGTGTCTGCCGGGGGTGTCGACCACGTCCGAGGTGGTGGCGCTGCTGGAGCGCGGGGTGCGGGAGATGAAGTTCTTCCCGGCCGAGGCAGCCGGGGGTACGGCGTACCTCAAGTCGCTGTACGGCCCGCTGCCGCAGGCTCGGTTCTGTCCGACCGGCGGCATCGGGGCCGCGACGGCACCCGGCTATCTCTCCCTGCCCAACGTCGGCTGCGTGGGCGGGAGTTGGATGCTTCCGTCGGACGCGGTGGCGGCGCGGGACTGGGGGCGTGTCGAGGCGCTGGCGCGCGAGGCGGCCGGGCTCAGGAGGCCGGGCGCGCGGGTGTGACGTGCCGCCCGGCGCGCCGGTGAACCGTGTCGCCGGGCGCGCAGGCGTGACGTCTCGCCAGGCGCTGAGCAGCGAGCCCGCGAAGTGTGACGTGCCGTCAGGCCCGCAGGTGTGACGTGTCGTTGAAGAGCCGCACGCTCGCGTTGCCGTCCGCGTAGTACGCGACCGCCGAGAGGGAGGCCGCCGACAGCTCCATGCGGAACAGGGCCTCGGGCGGGGCGCCCAGGGCGAGGCGTACGAACGTCTTGATCGGGGTGACGTGCGTGACGAGGAGGACCGTGCGGCCCGCGTACGCCGAGATCAGCCTGTCGCGGGTGGCGGCGACACGGGACGCGGTGGCCGCGAAGCTCTCGCCGCCGCCGGTGGGCCGGGCCTCGGGGTCGGCGAGCCAGGCGGTCAGGTCGTCGGGGTGCCGCTCGCGGACCTCGCCGAAGGTGAGCCCCTCCCAGGCGCCGAAGTCCGTCTCGCGCAGGCCCTCGTCGACGGTCACCTCCAGACCGAGGCGGGCGGCGACGATGCCGGCGGTCTCCCGGGTACGGGCGAGCGGTGACGACACGACGGCCTGGACGGTGCCCCGCCTGGCGAGGGCCGCACCGACCCGCTCGGCCTGCTCCCGGCCGATGTCGGACAGGGACGGATCGCTGCCGCCACTGCCGGAGAACCGCTTCTGCGGGGTGAGGGGGGTCTCGCCGTGCCTCAGCAGTACGAAGGTGGCGGGCGCGCCCATGTCGGCGGGTGCCCAGCCGGACGAGGGCGCCGCCACGGTGCGGGCGGCCCTGACGTCGTCCTCGGCCTTGGCCCTGGGCTCGGCGTCGGCAGCGGGCGCGGGAGCAGGAGCGGCGGCCGAGCCTCGCCCCTCCGCCAGCGCCGCACGCGCTCGCGCCGCGCCCGCGGCAGCGTCTCCCGGCGGGCCGGACGGCTCAGGCTCGGCGGCAGCCTTCGCGGACCTCGCGGTCCTGGCGGCCCTCGCGTCGGCAGCATCCAGCTCCGCCATGGAGGTCGCGGCCGACCACTGCTCCCCCCGCTTCCCGGCGTCCATCGCCTCGTTGGCGAGCCGGTCGGCGTGCTTGTTCTGCTCGCGCGGGATCCACTCGTACGTCACCTGAGGGGCCGGGAAGACCCGTGCCGCCTCGAAGGCGAGCGGCTTCATGTCGGGGTGCTTGATCTTCCAGCGGCCCGACATCTGCTCGATGACCAGCTTGGAGTCCATGCGGACGTGGATCGTGGCCGCCGGGTCCAGGGTGTGCGCGGCGCGCAGTCCGGCCACCAGGCCCCGGTACTCGGCGACGTTGTTCGTGGCGACGCCGATGTACTCGGCCGTCTCGGCCAGCGTCTGGCCGGTCGCCGCGTCGATGACGACCGCGCCGTAGCCCGCGGGCCCCGGGTTGCCCCGCGACCCGCCGTCGGCCTCGACGATGAACTCCCGCACGGCACCGGCTCCTAGAGGCCGGACTCGGCCGTACGCACCAGGATCCGGCGGCAGTTCTCGCACCGCACCACCGTGTTCGGCGCGGCGCCGCGGATCTCGTTCAGCTCGGTGATGGCGAGCTCCTGGCGGCAGCCCTGGCAGGTGCGCTGGTACAGCTTGGCCGCGCCGATGCCGCCCTGCTGCTCGCGCAGCTTGTCGTAGAGCTTGAGGAGGTCGGTCGGAACGGCGCCCGCGACGACCTCGCGCTCCTTCGTCACCGTGGCCACCTCGCCGTCGATCTCCTCGAACGCCGCGTCCCGCCGGGCCGTCGCGTCGTCGACCTTCCCCTGCACGGCACCGACCCGCTCGGTCAGTTCGGCGACCCGCTCCTGGGCGGACTCGCGGCGCTCCATGACCTCGAGGACGACGTCCTCCAGGTCGCTCTGCCGCTTGGCGAGGGAGACGATCTCGTGCTGGAGGTTCTCCAGGTCCTTCGGGGAGGTGATGGCGCCGGAGTCCAGGCGCTGCTGGTCGCGGGCGGCGCGCTGGCGCACCTGGTCCACGTCCTGCTCGGCCTTGGTCTGCTCGCGGGCGGTGTCGCTCTCCTCGGTCTGCGCGGCCACCAGCAGATCGCGCATCTGGGTGTGGTCCCGGGTCAGCGACTCGATCTCGGCGTGCTCGGGCAGCGACTTCCGCTTGTGCGCGAGCTGCTGGAGGCGGACGTCGAGGGCCTGGAGGTCGAGGAGTCGGATCTGGTCGGCGGGCTCGGCGTTCAGTTGGGGGCTCCAGATGTATCCGTGGTGAAGGACGCCGCGTGGGCGGTCCAGGGGTCGGTGACCGTCTTCGAGACGTGGACGCGCAGGTCCCATCCGTGCCGGTCGGAGATCTCGTCGAGCTGGGCGGCGGCCAGCTCGCACCAGGGCCATTCGGTGGCCCAGTGCGCCGCGTCGAGCAGCGCGAGCGGACTGTGGGACACGGCCTCGGAGGCCGGGTGGTGGCGCAGGTCCGCGGTGAGGAACGCGTCGACGCCGGCCGCGCGGACCTGGTCGAAGAGGCTGTCGCCGGAGCCGCCGCTCACGGCGACGGTGCGGACCGTCGCCTCCGGGTCGCCGGCCACGCGGATGCCCTGCGCGGTGGCGGGCAGCCGTTCGGCGGCGCGGGCGGCGAGTTCGCGGACGGTGAGCGGGTGGTCGAGCTCGCAGACCCGGCCGAGGCCCCGGCGGCCCTCCGGGTCGGACGGGTCCGGCACCAGCGGTCGTACGACCCGCAGGTCCAGCGCGCCGGCGAGGGCGTCGCTGACTCCCGGGTCGGCGGTGTCGGCGTTGGTGTGCGCCACGTGCAGTGCGATGTCGTTCTTGATCAGCGTGTGGACGACCCGGCCCTTGAAGGTGGAGGCCGCGACCGTCGTCGTACCGCGCAGATAGAGCGGGTGGTGGGTGACCAGCAGGTCGGCACCCAGCTTCACCGCCTCGTCCACGATCTCCTGGACCGGGTCGACGGCGAACAGGACCCGGGAGACCTCCTGGTCGGGGTCGCCCACGACGGTGCCGACCGCGTCCCAGGACTCGGCCCGCTCGGCGGGCCACAGGTTCTCCAGCGCGGCGATGACTTCAGACAGACGGGGCACGAGGGACAGGCTACCTGGCCGTTCCGTACGGCTGTACCGGCGCCGGAGCTGCCGGTTCGGCCTCCCTCGGCGTCCACCGGCACGCCCCCGGCTCCCTCAGCACATCCGCCCCCTTCCCTCAGGCGAATCGTTCCTGTGCCACCCCTTTGTGTGAAGGGACGCCTTCCGATCCCACGTCTGTGCGTGCGAAAACTAGCTTCGTCACTGGAGGTGACCGGACCATGACGGCCTGTGCTATCGAGTCCGAGGCGGACCGTGAGGGCGACGACGCGCCTCGGGCGGAATGCACGATCACTGCGGACGGCTCCTACGCCGCCCGCCTCGCGCGGGACGGCGACTGCTGGTTCCCGGAGCGCTGGACCCTGGACGGCCCCGAGCCCTACGCCGTACCCCTGCCGGCCCACCAGCCCGAGGAACCGGGCACCGAGGTGCAGCCCATGGGCGACGGCCGAGTCCTGATCAGCCGCCGCACCGACGGACGGCAGGTCTTCTCGCTGCTCTACCCCACGGGGCCCGGCACCGGCGAGCTGCCGCTGGGCGCGGTGCCCTGCCCGCGGGAGCCGCGGGAGGGGGGCGGACTGCGGCTGCTGCCCCCGGCGCCGGGCGGCGAGAAGGCGTACGCCCTCGCGGTGGGCGGGCGCTCCAGCACCGTGTGGCTGGTGGCGGGGGGCACCTTCGGGCCGGAGCGCGTGGCGGAGATCCCGGGGCGCTGCTCGGGCGGGGTGTGGCTGGACCGGGGCGGGCGGATGCTGGCGCTCGACCGCGAGACGCAGGGCCGTACGAAGGCCGTCGTGGTCGATCTGGGACGGGGTGGCGAGGTGACACCGCTGCTCCAGATCGCCGCCGACAGCGACGACCGGCTGCTGCTCGCCGACCCGGACAGCGGGCTGCTGCTGATCGGTTCGGACGCCCCTTCGCCGGGGCGGACCCGGCTGGGCTGGGGAGTGCTGGGGAGCACCCTGCCGGTGCGCTTCCCGGAGTGTCTGCGGATGCCCGAGTGCGCGGTGACGCCGTTCGCGATCCAGCCGGGGCAGGTGCTGACGCCGGAGAACTGCGGGGTGGCGCTGCACATCCGGGGGCCGGTGGGCAGCTGGGTGGGGGTGTGGCGGCCCGCTGCGCGCCGACTGCGCCATCTCGCGGCGCCCGAGGGGTGGTTGACGGGTGCCGGGCTGTGGACACCGGACGGGGTACTGCAACTGCCGTACGCCACGGCGGAGGTGCGGTGCGGGGTGGCCCGGGTCGGGGAGTGTGCGGTGGATACGGCAGGGGGCGCGACGGGGGCGCCCGCCATGGCGGCGGAGGCGGCAGGGGCGGCGGGACCGGGCCGACGTCGGGAAGGGGAATCGGTGTCTGTGCCGGTGTCGGGAACGAGGTCGGGCCCGGAACCGAGACCCGAGCCGATGCCGTCCCAGCCGGTGGAAACGGACCCTCCGCGTCCTGTCGCGCCCCGTCCCGTGCCGTTGCAGCAAGCGCCCTTGGGCGGTCTTGTAACGAAGTAGTGGCGGTTGGCGTGGTCGCCTGGATTCGGTCCGCGGTGGGCCGGTTAAACTCGCCCGGCTGTTTGAAAGATCATGTTGACGGGGTGAGCTTTACCGATGAGCAACGCCAGCACGACCCAGCCGCTGTCCGAGGCCCAGGAGGCCGCCGGCCACGGCCGGCACCGGGGACCGGTCTCGGCCAGCGACGTCTCGGCGAGCGACAGCGAGACGGCCCCGCGTGGCCGTCACCGCAAGCCGGTCGAGGAGACCGAGACGGCGGCCTGACGCCGCGCGAGCAACGGTCCACGGCCCTGTCCCCAAGGGGGACGGGGCCGTTTCCGTTCCCTCTCCCGTACCCGCGTCCGAGCTCTCTCCGCCCGGCCCCCTCTGCGGGGCGACGGCCCCGTCAGTCGCGTTTCAGTCCCAGGACTTCCGCCGCCGCGAAGGTCTCGCCGGGCGGCCGGTCCGCGTAGTGCGCAGTGAGCAGGGCGTCGAGTTCGTCGTAGGTGAAGGTCTCCTGCTTGCTGTCGAACTTCGCCTGCACGCGCGGTCGTTCGACGATGGCCACCATGCCGCCGTGCACGACGAACAGCTGGCCGTTGATCCGGGCGGCGACCGGTGCGGCCAAGTAGCCGACGAGGGGGGCGACATGCTCGGGGGCGAGCGGGTCGAGGCCGTCCGCCGGTCGCTCCAGACCCGCGAAGACGTCCTCGGTCATCCGGGTGCGGGCGCGCGGGCAGATGGCGTTGGCGGTCACGCCGTACTTGGCGAGCGCGAGGGCCGTGGAGGTGGTGAGTCCGACGATGCCGCCTTTCGCCGCCGCGTAGTTGGGCTGTCCGGCGGACCCGGCGAGGAACGCCTCCGAGGAGGTGTTCACGATCCGCCCGTACACCGGCCCGCCCGCCCGTCTCCCACCACCGCCCTTGCGAGGAAGCGCTTCGCGCCCTTCTTGACCCGCCTTGAAACGCTCGCGCCAGTGTGCGGCGGCATGGCGGATGGTGTTGAAGTGGCCCTTGAGGTGGACCCGGATCACCGAGTCCCACTCCCCCTCCGACATGGAGAAGACCATGCGGTCGCGCAGGATGCCCGCGTTGTTGACGAGGATGTCCAGCTTGCCGAACTCGTTGACCGCCGACTCGACCAGTGCGGCGGCCTGTTGATGGTCGGAGACGTCGCCGGTGTGCGCGAGCGCCTCGCCGCCCGCCGCGCGGATCTCGGCGGCGACCTCCTCGGCGGGACCGGCGGATGCCTCTCCGGAGCCGTCCCGGCCGGGGCGGCCGTAGTCGTTGACGACGACGGCGGCCCCGAGCCGCGCCAACTCCAGCGCCTCCGCGCGCCCGAGTCCGCGTCCGGCGCCGGTGACGATCGCCGACAGTCCCTCAAGTGGCAGTGACATGAGCACCCTTCGGTCGGCCCGTCCCGGTGTCAGATCTCTATGCACGTACGCAGCGCCGTACCCGTGCGCATCTGGTCCAGGGCCTCGTTGACGTCGGCGAGCGGCACCCGGTGGGTGATCAGGCCGGCGAGGTCGATGCGGCCGGCGCGCCAGAGCGCGATGGTGCGTTCGTAGGAGCGCAGGACGTCGCCGCCGCCGTACATGGACGGCAGGATCCGCTTCTCGTCGAAGAACAGCTCGAACATGTTGAGCTGGAGGAAGTCGTCCATGGCTCCCGCGCCGACGATGACGAGGGTGCCGCCGCGCCGGGTGTTCTCGTACGCCGTGCGAGCGGTGGCGGACCGGCCGACGACCTCGAAGACGTAGTCGAAGCCCTCGCCCGCGGTGACCTGCTGTTTGGCGTCGGCCAGTGCGTTCGGGGAGACGGCCCTGGTGGCCCCGAACCTCAGCGCGGACTCCCGGCGCGAGGCGACCGGGTCGACGGCGACGATCTCGGCGGCGCCCTTGAGCCTGGCGCCCTGGATCGCGGAGATGCCTACGCCGCCGCAGCCGATGACGGCGACGGAGGAACCCGCCTCCAGGTCGGCGGTGTTGAGCGCGGCACCGAGTCCGGTGGTCACGCCGCAGCCGATGAGGGCGGCGATGTCGAAGGGCACGTCGTCGGGGATGGGCACCGCGCAGCCGGCGTCGACGACGACCTCCTCGGCGAAGGTGCCGGTGCCGGCGAAGCCGAAGACGTCACCGGCGTGGCGCTTGAAGTTGGGGGTGCCGGCGTTCATGAAACCGGCCAGGCACAGCTCGGTCTGGCCGCGCTTGCAGGCGGGGCAGGCACCGCAGGCGGGGAGCCAGCAGATGACGACCCGGTCGCCGGGCTTGAGGTGCCGTACCCCTTCACCGACCTCCAGGATCTCGCCGGCGCCCTCGTGACCGGGCACGAAGGGCCCGGGCTGCGGCAGTACGCCCGACATCGCGGACAGATCCGAGTGGCACAGCCCGGTGGCCCGTACCCGGACCCTCACCTTGCCGGGACCGAAGCCCACCGCCTCGACGTCGTCGAGGACCTCGAGCTTGTCCTGGCCTATCTCGTGCAGTACGGCTGCGCGCATGGTGCGGCTCCCCTCGTACGGCGTTGTGGACTCAGGTGTGTTCGACGACGGTGTCGGCGAGGACGGGTGTGTCGTCCCGCTCCACGGCACTGACCGCGACCCTCGTGGACCGCGGCGTGCGCCACATGCGGATGCGCAGGGTCTCCCCGGGATACACCACCCCGGCGAACCGGGTGGCGTACGACCGCACCCGGGTCACGTCACCGCCGAGCAGCGCGTCGACGACGGCCTTCAGCGTGATGCCGTAGGTGCACAGGCCGTGCAGGATGGGCCGCTCGAACCCGGCAACCTTGGCGAACTCGGGGTCGGCGTGCAGCGGGTTCCAGTCGCCGGAGAGGCGGTAGAGCAGCGCCTGGTCCGCGCGGACCGGCCGCTCGACGGTCCGGTCCGGGTCGCCGACGGGTGGGTCGAGGCGGGCGGAGGGGCCTCGGTCGCCGCCCCAGCCGCCCTCGCCCCGGATGAAGATCTGGGAGTCGTTCGTCCACAACGGCCCCTCGGTGTCGGCGACTTCGGTGCGCAGCACCAGTACGGCCGCCTTGCCCTTGTCGTACACCCCGGCGATCCGGTTGGTCGCGGTGGCGGTGCCTCTCGCCGGGATGGGCCGGTGGATCACCAGGCTCTGGCCGCCGTGCAGGACGCGGGCGAGGTCGACCTCGATGCCGGGCATGGACAGACTGCTGATCACGCCGGGCGAGCCGGCACCGGCGACGGTGGCGAAACTCGGCAGCACCTGCAGCCGGGACTCCAGGAGGTAGCGCAGCTCGTCGGGGTCGGTGACGGGGTCGGGGGTGTCCGGGCGGGCGCCCGCGCCGATACCGAGGTGGTAGAGCTGGACGTCCTTGGAGTTCCAGGAGATCTCGCCGGTCCGGGGCTCGGCGGCGAGGGCCTTGGCTGCGTCGATGGGCATACGGCTCCTGACAGTGGCTGAGTCAAGACCCCGGTACGGCCGTCCGCACCGTCGGCCGCACCGAGGTCGTCACGGGCCGTTCTAGAACGCGTTCCAGTCCGGCGCCCTTTGTATAGCCGAGCGCAGCGTAGTTGTGAAGGGTTCTGACGTGGTGTCAGGTGGGTGGGGTGGGGGCGGCCGGGGCAAGTGGCGCGGCGGGGTAAGGGCGGATCGGTCGGGGGGCGGGGCTGTGCCGGGTCGGGGCGCGCCGGGTCGGGTCGGTTCGGTTCGGGGCCCGGTCGGGTCGGGGCGGGGGCCGGGTTGGGGCCGGGCTGGGGTGTCACGGGATCGCGGTAGGGGCGTGCGCACGGGTTGGTGCCGGGCGGGACGTGTGTCAGGTCGCGCCAGGTGGACGGGGGATCGCGGCCGGACAGGGGCGGACGCGTGTGCCCGGTCGGGGCAGGAGTGCACCGGGCGCCGGGGGGTGAGGTTCGGGATCGGGTCGTACGGGGTGGGCGGATGTCGGCCAGGGCAGTCGGGCGTGTGCGGGGACGGCCCGGTGCCGGTCGGGACCGTCGGCGCCCTTCGGGACGGCTCGGTGCCAGTGTCCGCGGGACGCCAGGCGCCCGGTCCAGGCGTCGGCTTCGGTGGGGCAGCTGGCGTCTGACGGACGGCCCGATGCCGATTGGGACCGTCGGCGCCCTTCGGGACGGCTCGGTGCAGGTCGGGGCCGTCGGCACCCTCGGGACGGCTCGGTGCCAGTGTTCGCGGGACGCCAGGGGCCCGGTCCAGGCGGTCGGCTGTCGGTTGGGGCAACCGGACGTCCGCGGGGACGGCCCGATGCCCTCAGGGGCCGCCCGGTGCCGGTCGACGCGGGACCGTCGGCACCACCAGGGCGGCCCCAGTGCCGGTGTTCGCGGAGCGACAAAGGCCGGTCCCGGCGGTCGGCGCTCGTCGGGTCGCCGAGTTGTCGGTGTCCGGGGCCGCCGGGTGGGCGGCGCGGCGCCGGGGCTCGGTCGGGACATTTGTCCCGAGCAGTCGCGTACAGGTGAACCTGCCGGGCCACGGCGTGGACGCGTACGGTCGATGGTGTCGGTTCGCACGGCAAGCTGATCGGGGACGGGACATGGCCTGGTTGCGCAAGACCTCCTGTGAGCAGCACCGGGGCCCGAACGGTTACAGCCTGCTGCCCTGGCTGCTGATGGGCATGGGTGCCTGTTCCAACCTCTTCCAGGGCGAGACCCCGGACCCGTGGATCGGCGGACTCGGGCTGCTGACCTTCAATTCGCTCTACATCTACGTGGCCTTCCGCTCCTTCGAGAAGGAGAAGCGCGAGGCGGCCTCGACCCGGGTGGCCCTGGCGCTGATGGGCCTGGTCACCTGCGCTCTGGCCCTGTCGTACGGCGGCACCTGGCTGTTGTTCTTCCCGCTGCTCGGGCTGGCCACGGGCGCGGCCGTGCGGATGCCGCAGCTGCGTGTGGTCGGTCTGCTCCTGGGGATCCTCGCCGGTGCCGTCTCCGTCGCCCACGACGGCTGGACCGGGCTGGGCATCGCGTACGCGACCTGGATCTCCACCCTGGTGACGGCGGCGATCCTGTCCCTGTCCGAGGCGGTACGGGAGCTGCGTGCGGCCCGCGAGGAACTGGCCCGGCGCGCGGTCGAGGAGGAGCGCCTTCGATTCTCCCGCGATCTGCACGATCTGCTCGGCCACACCCTCTCGGTGATCGTCGTGAAGTCGGAGGCGGCGCGGCGGCTGGCCGAGCGGGACGTGACCGCCGCGGTCGCCCAGGTCGCCGACATCGAGTCGGTCGGCAGGCAGGCCCTCACGGAGATCCGCGAGGCGGTGACCGGATACCGCGAGGGCAGCCTCGCCACCGAGCTCGACCGGGCCGGCTCGGCCCTGTCCGCGGCGGGCATCAACCCCTCGGTCCACCGGTCCGGGCCGCCCCTCCCCCCGCAGAGCGAGGCGCTGCTCGGCTGGGTGGTGCGCGAGGCGGTCACCAATGTCGTACGGCACAGCGACGCGACCCACTGCGCGATCGACCTCGCGGGCACCCCGGACCGCGTCCGCCTGACCGTCACCGACGACGGCACGGGTACCGGCACAGGCGCCGGCACCGGCACACCCGCCTCGCCCGCGCCCCGGGCGGGCATCGGCGGCACCGGCTTGCGGGGCCTCACGGAACGCCTCGCATCGGCCGGAGGCACCCTGACGGCGGGGCCGGGGCCGGGTCCGCGCGACGGTTTCGTGGTGACGTCGGAGCTCCCGGTGGAGCCGGTGGAGTCCGTGGAGCCGGTGGAGTCCGTGGAGCCGGGCGGACAGGGCGAGCAGGGCGGGACGCCCTCCGCCCCGAGGGCGTCCGGCAGCCGTGAACCGGCGGGCGCGGGCATCGGGTGATCTCGGCGGACGCCCTGTTCGTCCCCGTCACGACCGGTGCCGACATGCCCTCGCCCGCCTACGCTTGGCCCGTGAACGAGATGCCGCGGGAGCGTCGGGCCGCCAAGTCCATCCGGGTGCTGCTCGCCGAGGACCAGGGCATGATGCGGGGCGCGCTCGCCTTACTGCTCGGGATGGAGCCGGACATCGAGGTCGTGGCGCAGGTGTCGGCCGGGGACGCGATCGTGGACGCCGCTCTCGCCCACCGCCCCGATGTCGCCCTGCTCGACATCGAACTCCCGGGCCGCAGCGGACTGGACGCCGCGGCCGAGCTGCGCGATCAGGTGCCCGACTGCCGGGTGCTGATCCTCACGACCTTCGGCCGCCCCGGCTATCTGCGCCGGGCCATGGAGGCGGGCGCCGCCGGTTTCCTGGTCAAGGACGGTCCCGTGGAGGAACTGGCCGTCGCCGTCCGCCGGGTGCTGACCGGGGAGACGGTGATCGACCCGGCCCTCGCGGCGGCGGCCCTGAGCGCCGGCCCCAATCCGCTCACCGCCCGTGAGCGCGAGGTCCTGAACGCCTCCACGGACGGCGCGACGGTCGCCGACATCGCCGCCAAGCTGCACCTGTCGGAGTCGACGGTGCGCAACTACCTCTCCGCCGCCATCGGCAAGACGGGCACCCGCAACCGGACGGAGGCGCTGCGGGAGGCCCGTCGGCAGGGGTGGCTGTGATCCGGCGGCTGTGATCCGGCCCGCCCCGCGCCCGCCCCCTCACCCGCTCCCTCGCCCTCGCCCTCGCCCACGTCACGTCACGTCACCGACGTCTTCCGCGGCAGCCACAGCAGCATCAGCACCGCCCCCGCCACCAGCACGACCGTCGACGTACGGAACACCAGGGCGTAGCCCTGCGTCAGCGCCCCCGCCGAGGTGCTCCCCGCCGAACGCGCCGCCGCGATCGTCGACATGACCGCGAGGCCCAGTGAACCGCCCATCGTGCGCGAGGTGTTGACCAGTCCCGACACCAGGCCGGCCTCGTCGGGCCGGGCCCCGGAGGTGGCCAGGGCGGCAAGCGGGGTGGCCGCCAGGCCCGCGCCCAGCATCATCAGCACCCCCGGCACCATGATCGAGGTCACGTACGCCCCCGTGACGTCCAGCGTGGACTGCCAGCCGAAGCCGACGGCCGCCACGACCGTGCCCAGTACGGCCACGTTGCGCACGCCCGCGGCCCGCATCAGCCGGGGCGCGACCTTGGAGCCGACGATCACGGCCAGGGAGCTGGGCACCAGGGCCAGACCGGCCTCCAGCGGGGTGTAGTGGAGGACGTTCTGCGCGTACAGCGTCATGAAGAACCACATGCAGAACATCGCCGCCCCGGACAGGAACATCGCCACGTTCGCCGACGACACCGACCGCAGCCGCAGCAGCCCGAGCGGCATCAGCGGAGCCGTCGTGCGCGCCTGAACGGCGAGGAAGGCGCCGATCAGGGCGAGCCCGGCGAGCAGCGGCACGACGGTGGCCGTGGCCGTCCAGCCCTCGGCCTCCGTCTGCGAGATGCCGTACGCCAGCGTCGCCAGCCCCGCCGTCACCAGCACCGCGCCCGGCAGGTCCAGCCTCCGCGCCTCCCCGGCCCGGCCCTCGACGAGCAGACCCGCCGCACCGGCCAGCACGATCGCGCCGACCGGCACGTTGATGAGCAGCACCCAGCGCCACGACAGCACCTCCACCAGCCCTCCGCCGACGAGCCCACCCGCCGCACCGCCCCCGGCGCCGACGGCCGTCCAGGTCGCTATGGCCCGCGCCCGCGCCGCCCCTTCCGGCACCGCGGCCGTCAGGATCGTCAGCGTCGAGGGCGCCAGCACCGCGGCACCGAGCCCTTGCACGGCGCGGGCGACGAGCAGCTGCCACTCCTGCTGGGCCAGGCCGCCGGCCAGCGAGGCCAGGGTGAACAGCGAGAGCCCGACGAGGAACATCCGTTTGCGGCCGTAGACGTCCCCGGCCCGTCCGCCGAGCAGCATGAACCCCGCGAAGGCGATGGCGTACGCGTTCACCACCCACTGCAGGCCCTGCGCGCTCAGCCCGAGGTCGGTCCGCATGGACGGCAGCGCCACGTTCACGACGGACACGTCGAGCACGACCAGGAACTGTCCGGCGCACGCGAGCGCCACCACCAGCCAGGTGGGCGGCGCGGTGCGGGCGATGGGGCGGGTGGCGTCAGCGGCTCGGAGCATGCCTGTCATGTTCTCAACCGCCGACGCTCCTGGCATCGGGATTACGGCCTAGGTGTATTGATCACGAGCGTTGTTGACACCGGTGGGGCTTGATCATGGCGAAGACCTCCGGTGTGGTGGAGC
>NZ_JBIMKE010000049.1:0-31548 GCF_043673425.1 Streptomyces sp. M41
ATGCTCCGCGACGGCACCTTCTACGACCCACAGCCCGCCCCATCAGCTTGACGAAACCCATAGGGGCACCCCCCCGGGGGGAGGGAAGGAAACAGAGCCACCATTTGGTGGCGTAATGATCCGGGCTTACGACAGCGTCCCGTACCTATCCAGGCGAACCAGTTCCCGCGAATCGGCGGCCTCTTGTCGTGACGGGAGAGCGCCACCCGGACAATCCGACAATCCGAGCCAGGCGTGGCAACCGGTCACCCGTCGTATCAGCCGATGGTGGGTTAGGCGGTACTTCCGTCCGCAACGGTCGTTGGGCCGGTCGTGATCAACCCCAGCCCTCATGTCACAGCCCGTGGGCGGACGAGCCGCCGCCGGTTCGCCCTCGCGCTGGCCCCCCTGCTCGTGGGTGGCACCGTCCTGCTTGCAGGGAGCGCGGCGGGGGCCGTCTCGGTGGCTTTCGCCGGGGAGGTCCCGGTCACGGTCCATGCCGCGCGGGTTTCCGCCTCGGGAGTGTCGGCCTCCCCGGCCGCCTCGGGTCGTGGCGGACTGCTGCCGGCGCTGGCCACGCACATGGAACGGGCCACGGTGCAGGACGCGTGCGTGACTTCCACCGCCCACCTGCCCGTCGTCGGCGCGGTCACTGCCGTCGTTCGCATCGAACGGTCGTCTGCCTCGAGCCTGACGGTGGAGGCGGGCAAGGCCACAGCCCGGTCGGTGAAGCTCACCGGCGCGAAGTTCACCACCCCACAGGTGGGCCTGGACCGGCCCACGGGCCTGTTCACCGTCGGCGCACAGAAGGTCAGCGGCAGCACGGTGACCACGCAGCCGCATGCCTTTACCGCCGGGACAATCACCTCTGAGGGCGTCACCATCGACCTGCGCCACGGCGCGGGCGGATGCGAAAAGTGAGCGGCCCAGTGAGTACAGCAACGAGAGGTGACTGGCGCTCCGGCTGGCGGTGGTGGCGTCAAGGGCGGCCGTTCGCGGCGGGGCTGTTGCTGGGGCTCGGCGGGCTTGAGTTGATCTGCGTTTCCTGGGTGGGGCTGGGCTTCCTGCGGTTCACCGGCACCGCGGGGGCCGCCTCGTGGGCCCTTGGTGCTCTGTTCGTCGTCGCCGGTGTGACAACGTGGCGCAACCCCGCCCTGCGCTACTTCTCCGGCGTCCTGGCCGCAGTGCTGTCACTGGTCAGCCTGATCGCCGCCAACCTCGGCGGCCTGCTGCTGGGCTTCCTGCTCACGGCCGTCGGCAGCGCCCTGGCCCTGGCCTGGGTCCCCCAGCAGGTGCCCTCGGCCCGGGAGGACGCGTGAGGTTGATGTCGATGAATTCTCCTGTCGTGCCCTTCGCCGGTGTCTACGGCCGTAGCGGCATCCACGACCCGTCCCTGCGCCGCGGCTACGAGATGTGCCGCCGCGCCACACGCGCGACAGGCGAGATCGAGTACGCCGTGTCGCTGCTGCTGCCGCCACCGCTGCGTCTCGCCACATGGGCGCTGTACGGTGCCTTCCGGGCCGTGGATGACCTGGTTGACGCACCTGGTGGGGCACAACCCGCTCCCGGGGCGGCTGAATCCGCCGACGAGGCGGGCCAGGGGCGGGCCAGGCGGCTGGAGGGCTGGATCTCGGCGTTCGAAGCGGACCTGCGCCACGGTCGCGGCACCGCCCCGGTGCGACAGGCGCTGATCCACACCATGCTGACGTGGAACCTGCCGCCGGGACTCCTGCACACGATGTTCGAAGGGCTGCGCGGGGACGTTCAGGGACGGCAGTTCGCCACCTGGCAGGAGTGGCGCCGCTACAACAACCTGATCAACACCCCGCTCGTGCTGAGCGGGGGCCCACTTCTGCTGCGGATCGCGGGTCTGTCTGTTGAGCCGGAGGCGATCGCTGCGGGCGTGCCGGAGGCGGCAGCGGCATGGCAGACCGCCGTCGACGCCATCTACCTGACCGACTGCCTCATCGACCTTTCCGACGACTTGGGCCGGGGCCACGTATCGCTGCCGCGGGAGGTGCTGGACGAGGCCGGGGTGCGCCGCACCGACCTGCTGGCGCGGCGAGCGACCCCGGAGATCGTGGACATGGTGGGTGGTCTGGCCCGGCAGGCCCGCACCTGGCTGGACCGCACGCCGCTGCCCCCGGTGCTGCACCCGGCTGTCGGCATCGCGCTCGGCACCTACCGCGACCTGTACCGGCTACGGCTCGCGGCCATGGCCGACGCCCCCGCCGCGCTCCTGCACCAACGCCCCGCCCTGTCACGGCCCACCCGGCTGCGCCTGCTCTTCCCTGCCCGGGCGCGAGCGGCACTGGCCTGGAGCCTCTTCCCGCTTCCCGTACTGCCCTGCGGGCCGACACAACCCGGGGTACCCGACGGACCAGACACACCCTGCGGGCCGGGAGGGCTCAGCCCAAAACCGCCGGCCGCGCGCCCGCGCCTGCCCACGCCTCCAACCCCCCACCCGTCCGGCGCCCGCCCGCCCCAGCTACCCGCCGAGGCCATGCCCCGCCATGTCGCGATCGTCATGGACGGCAACGGCCGCTGGGCCACCATCCGCGGCCTGCCCCGCAGCGACGGCCACCGGCAAGGCGTCGAGGCACTGGTCGATGTCGTCCACGGCGCCCTGGAGATCGGCCTGAAGCACCTGACCCTGTACGCGTTCTCCACCGAGAACTGGAAGCGCCCCGCTGACGAGCTGCACACTCTGATGCATGAGATCCCCCAGGTCGTGCGTCGAATGGTGGACGACAAGCTGGACGTCCGCGTGCGATGGGCGGGGGCGCGCTCCCGTCTGCCGGCCGACGTCATCAAAGATCTCCTTGAAGCGGAGCGGACCACCCGCGACCGCAGCGGACTGACCCTGACCATGTGCGTCAACTACGGCGGCCGCGCCGAGATCACGGCAGCCGCAGCGAAACTCGCCAGGGAAGCGGTCGCCGGACAGATCGACCCGGGCTCCATCTCCGAGCACGCCTTCGCCCGCCACCTGCACGCCCCCGAACTCCCCGACGTCGACCTGTTCTTGCGCACCGGCGGCGACCAGCGCACCTCCAACTTCCTGCCCTGGCAGGCCACCTACGCCGAGCTGCTGTTCCTCGACACCCCCTGGCCCGACGTGGACCGCCGCACCCTGTGGGACGCGATCGAACAATACGCCCGCCGCGCCCGCCGCTACGGCTCCGTCCCCCGCATTCCCGCTGCGGCCCAGCCCGCCGCCTGCGAGGGCAGCGTCATCGGAAGGAACCCATCGTGGTGACCCCGGTTGCCGACCTGCTGCCTAAGCTGCCCGCCATCTCATCCCCTCATGAGGGAGGTCGTTGTGCCAGCCAATTATCGTGTTGCCGTGACCACGCACACGGCAGCTCCCGTCTCGGTCGACGCGATGCTCGACGACCTCAGGACTCTCGTCGAGATCGAATCGCCTTCCGGCGATCCCACTGCCTTGGCCGCATCGGCCAAGGCACTCGCCCACATCCTGGAAAACCGGCTCGGCGGCAGTGCCGTCCTCGTCGAGGGCGAGGCAGGACCGCACGTGCGTTGGTCGGGCGGGGGCGAGCCTAAGGTGCTGATCCTCGGACACCACGACACGGTGTTCCCGCACGGCACTCTGGCACGGCGCCCGTTCCGGGTCGAGGACGGGCGGGTGACCGGTCCGGGCGTCTTCGACATGCTGGGCGGCTTGGTGCAGGCGATCCACGGGCTCGCTGCGCTCGAGGACCTGACCGGCGTTGAGATTTTGGTGACGTGCGACGAGGAGAACGGCTCCCACACCTCACGAAAGCTCATCGAGGAACGCGCACGGGCGTGTGGCGCGGCGCTGGTGTTCGAGGGGGCGGCTGAAGGCGGTGGGCTGAAGATCGGCCGCAAGGGGTGCGGCACCTTCGAAGTGCTGATCACCGGTCGGGCCTCGCACGCCGGCCTCGAACCCGAAGCCGGCGTGAACGCCCTGGTCGAAGCCGCTCACCAAGTACTTCGCATCGAGGCGATGAGTCGGCCGGACGCAGGTACCACCGTCACTCCGACCATTGCCACTGCCGGTACGCAGAGCAACGTCGTCCCGGCCGAAGCGTCCGTGGTCGTGGATGTGCGCGTCGAGACCGCAGACGAGAAGGATCGCATCGAAGCGGCCTTCGCGGCACTCACGCCGCACCTCGAGGAAGCCGTGATCGAGGTGCGCGGCGGCGTGGGCCGCCCGCCGATGCCGCAGACCGCAGCGACGGAGCTCTTCGCGATCGCCCGCCGACTGCTGCCCGGCATCGAGGCCGTGGCCGTGGGCGGGGGCAGCGACGGCAACTTCACGGCAGCGCTGGGGGTGCCGACCCTCGACGGCCTTGGAGCCGTCGGTGGCGGCGCCCACGCCGACCATGAGTACCTGCTGGTCGAGAACATGGCCGAACGCGCGAACCTGGTGACCGGCTTGGTGGCGGCGATCCGCACCACCTGAGCCGCGCGGTCATCGTCGGAGCCGTCCCGTCAACGTGGGCGTCCGTGTCGGTCACGGTTTGCGGGTCCTCGAGTCGCCGGCCTGGCCGCCCGCAGGCGGAGCGATCACGGTAGGCGGCGCCCAGCTGGTCCGCCGAGTTGCCAGCCGGCGTGGCCGACACCAAGCGACGGCTTACCTGGACTGGCGATGGCGGCTGCAGCTCTGGCAGCCGCCATCGGCTTTCCTGGGCAGCCATCCGAGCCGACCTCGGTCCCGCCCGACTTGGATCCGCGTCGGAACTGAGGATGGCTGCGGCACGTTGCCCAGCAGATCGAGGTCACCGGCCGACCAGGCCCTGGATACGCCGCCCGAACAATGCAGGTCCGCTGTGTGGGCCTCGACGCCCGCGTGCAATCGGTCGGCGTGACCGAACGGGGGCCATGGCCGTCCCTGGCGCACGCCTTTGTGGCCTACGTGCTCACGACACGTGCCGACGCTTCCCTTACATGCCAGCTCGAGTTGCTGCTGAGGCAGAAGCTGTCTTGACCATCGAGCAGGATCGTCCAGTTGGTGCCGCCGGGGGTGGTGGTCGGGCTTGCTGGCATCGGCCCGGCCTGCTGAGCGGGCTGCCGCGCCTTGCCCTCATTTAGACCGTGGTGTGCAGCGCTGTGCGGTGCCCATCTGTTCGGGGATGGTCTGCCGGCTTTCACGGTCGACTCCTCTGGTATTGGAGGCGGTGTAGGGCCCCGGGGTGGAACTTGGGGCGCGTCTGTCCCACATGGAGGGCCGGTCGGGTGCGTCAAGGATGGTGTTGATGCGGCAGGCGAACTCGTGACCGGGGAGCGGGAACTCGGTGTCAGGCTCGCGGAGATATCCGTGACATCGGCTGGGACATCAACATCGACTCCACCTCGATCCGCGCTCACCTGCACGCCGCAGGAGCGCCGCAGGCACCGCCGCGGCCCTGTCGGCCACATCAAAGGGGGCAGCGGAAAGCTCAGCGCACATGCGCGCACTTGTATCTGCGGCCGTTCTTGGAGGAGGCGGTGCGGCAGGCGAGGCTCTCGGTCGCTCGCGCGGCGGGCTGACGACGAAGCTGCACCTGAGCGCGGACGGCAAGTGCCGGCCACTGTCGCTGGTCGTGACACCAGGGCAGCGGGCCGACTGTACGCAGTTCGAAGCGGAACCCTGAGCAGCGTCGTACGGCCGCCGGGGAACGTTGCAGCACCAGGTCGAAGCCGTGCTCTGCTCATGCACTGCGCGGGCGAGCACCTGTCGGGCCATCAGCGTGCGGCGGCCCGGCACCGCCGCCGCAGTGACGCGGCGCTCCTTCCAGCCGTGCCTAGAAGCCGTCCACCCCCAGCTCGGTAATGCCTGCGTAGAGCCAGCTCCACACCTCACCGCAGGGCGTCTCACGGTCGAACAGACCGGGCGACAGCTCGTCGATCTCGTCCATGAAGACCTCCGCCACCGCATCCCGGCCTCCCTCCACCCAATAGGGGTGCCAACAGGCGTTGCTGTAGCGGTAGACGGCCTCAAGGACACGGGTGAAGGCATCGAGGTCCGGGGCGAGCGGCACCAGTGTCCGGTCGGTCAGGCCGTCCAGCCGGCACCAGATGTGCACGGACCCGTCGTGGCGGTGCAGATACAGCTCGCCGTAGTCGACCCTGCCGAAGGCGATCAGGTCCGTGGCCCTCACCCCGTCGGGCAGGCCGTCCTGCGGCAGCTCCTCGTCGGTCGGAGGCCGCATGGCCTCGGGCCGTCGGGCCTCGTACTCGGCGCTGTGGCACAGCCACGACGTGGGCAGACCGATGTACCGCAAGAAGCGTCTGCTGCCCGGGTGTTCGAGCCCGTCGGGCAGGTCGCTGTCGGGTATGCGCAGCACATGCCTTTCACCGAAGGCGTCGTCGACCCGTTCCGCGGTGAGCGGGCCCGTCGGCCGCCGTACCTTCGGTTCGGTCTCGGGCAGCGCCTCATCGGCCGAGCCGCAGTCGATGCCCTCACCGCGCGGCCAGTCCCTCAGCACCTCCTCATCCGTCTCGATCACCGCAATGCCCGAGCACCCCTGCACCAGATGCCGGGTCCTGCCGCCCTCGACGGCGAAGGCGACCGCGCCCTCCCAGCTCACCGGCGCGGTGAGGTTCCATTCGTTCAGCTCGGGTGTGTCGAGCGCTGCGCGCGACAACGGCGCTGCCGGCAGCGAGTCCTCGACCTGGAGCCTGACCCTGTCGCCCGTTTCCGCGTCGAGCCAGAGACGGCCGCGCCAGTCCGCCACCTCGATGAGCAGCCGGCCCTCGTGCAGACGCCAGTGGACCTGGAAGTAGTCGCCGTTCAGGCTCGGGTGGGCCACGAACCAGTTGGCGGGTCGCCACCACGCCCACACCGTCCGCCACGGCATGCCCGGCTCGGCCTTCGCGATCCCCTCCGCGTACTCCCCGTGGCCGGTCGCCTTGGCCGCGAAGTGCAGCCAGGAAGCGAACTCGGCCCGCGTCACATCGTCGCTGCCGAAGATCGCCTCGGCCTGGAGGAAGACCTCCGGCCCCTCCCGCCCTACATCCTGCGCACCGTCCTCGGCGGCGAGGTGGTCGCGCACCGCCACGCGGTCCGCGTCCAACAGCCGCGCGGGGTCGGCCAGTACGTCGTCAAGATCCTCGTTCATGCACACATCGTGTCACCGCGCCAACTTGAGCTCGTCGCCGGTGACGGCCGGGACGGGGGCCGGTCCGATCTGGTCTGGGTGAACTTCAGGCGTCGGTCGATGAATTCCGCTCGGTCGAAGGCGGCGTTGCCTGCTGGCCGTTGGGGCCAGCGTCGCTGGCTCGCAGGACTGTTGCTGTGTGTGTTCCGTGCGAACGGCGCCATGCCGTCCCCTCCCCGAGGCCCGTGACCGCATCCCATCGAGACCGGGGGGCCGGCTGGGATCGCGTGCGGGTCCCACTGTGCCCTGCCGTTCGTTCCCGTACCCGTGAAGGGTGACAATCGGGCATGGCCGACATCTGACTGCGTCGACCGGCCTGGAACCACTCAGGCCCACCGCGGTTGGGCCGGCCCGCTGGACGCTGGTGCGTCCAGGAACATGTTTGTCGACGTTGTCTCGCCTCTGGAGAACGGCATGCGATGCTGTGCGGTTGTGCCGTCACAACCGACCTTTGCGCATTGCCAAGGATTTCCCCCGTTAGGCATGCCACCCAGGATGCGAGTCCGCGCAGCGTCGCCAACAATGGTGACGAGGCGCCGTACGAACTGATGGGCCTTCACGCAAGTTCTGCGATCTTGCTATCTCTTCAACGATCACATTCCCATCGCCAACTCAGGTGACTGATCATGTGCGTTTCACTGGCGACATCCAAAGGAACCATGGCAATGGCGAGATCCGCGAGAGGAGGGAAGAACATGCAGTCGACGGAGATCGACCGAAGCCGGCTCGCGAAGAGCGAGAAGGAGTACGCCGCCTTGCTGGCGAGCGACGACGACTGGTTCGCCCGTACCGCCGAGAACGTCGAGCGCCTACGTGCCAGCCGTCACCACGCACTGTCAAACCTCGACCATGAGGACTTCAGAGAGTTCCTCGACAGCCTGGCCTTCCGTAACGGCGGGATGGTGGCCGGAAGCTACAAGCCGCTGATGTCCCTTCCCCTGACGCAGATCTTCGAAGTTTTCGAGAGCTTCGGGATAAGTCGTCAATTGATCGCTGAAGAGCCGACAGGAAGGGAAGGCTGCGACTCGTCGCGGCTGTAGCCGTCACGGGACTCGGAGGCTATGGGCAGACTGACCCAGCGACAGGGCCTCTGCGACGCGGGCAGGGTTGCGACGAGGGCAGACAGGACGCAGAGGACAGCGGCAGCGAGGCCGCGTTGAGGTTGAGCAGCGTTGACCATGTACTGGATTCCATCGTGTCGAATGGATCGGCCACCTCGCCGGCGACGCCCTCGACGCAGCGCTGAACGATCTTGTGACGGTCGCCAGGTGGCGTCCCGAACGTCGTCAGTACGCCCCGAACGACCAGAAGACGCCTACCTCGTCGTCTGTCACTGCGATCAGGCCCAAGTCCTCGAAGAGGTCGAGGCCGTTGAGGTACTCGGAGGTGAGGAAGCTGTGGGATTCAGTGCCCCGGAGGCCCGCTGCGAGGAAGTCCGGGGCCGGGTCGGAGGCGGCGGCTGTCGCGTTGGTCCAGTAACGCGCGGTGGGCCCGTACCGGTCGAGCAGGGTACGGGCGTCTGCCAGCACGGCGTCCTGGTCCGGGCGGGAGCGGACGGGGGCGGGTTCCGACTGCCATTCCTCGGCCATGATGGCGAGCGCGGCGACTGCCGCCTCCGCCTCCAGGGGGTACAGGCGGTCGGGGAGCTCTGATACGGCCGGGGGGTCGAAGGGGTACGCGGGCACCGTGTGGCGGGCGTCGTTGGCGCGGTCCCAGTCCAGTCGGACCCAGCCCCGGGGGTCAGGAACCGACCGGTGCAGCACGGCGTGGACGTCGCGCGCCCAGTCCTGGTGCCGCCGAGGGCCGGTGGCCGCGAAAGTGTACGTGTCGTCGAGAAGCCGCAGCGCCGCCGCGTTCCAGGGACATCGACGGCAGCGGAACTCCGCTAGCAGGCTGCCGACTTGGCGGGCAAAGGTGTCCTTCGGCTCGCAGGGGATACGCCGGAGCTGGTCGAGGGCCCAGCGGACGAGCTCGCCCCCTCCTTCCGGTGCAAGGCGAACCAGCCCGTGCGGGAGCGGGAGGTCCGTTCCGTCCCAGAGCGCCTCCAGGTGCGCATCGAGCAGGTCCAGGGCGGTCCGGTCGGCAGGCAGGGGCATTTCGCCACTCTAGGCCGTCTCTTTCGACCAGGCCGGCCCCGGGTGATCGGCAAGACGCTCGCTGCGGCCAACGATTCGGAGGAGTGACGATGCCGTTCCTCATCTGTCCCGAGCAAGGCGCGGTGCTGTCGAAACTTGTGCGCTGGCGGTCTTGTCGGTCCTCGCTGCTAACGTCCCCACCATGGCAAACCGTTCGTATCTCTACTCCGCAGACTCGATGCCGAGCGAGGCGGAGATACCCAAGCAGATCCGATGCATATCCCAGCACAACTGGGACATCCCGCTCGCGCACAAGCTCATGGTGGGGCGCGGAACGACGATCGTCCCGTCCATGATCTGGAACCCTCCGATCGGCATTGCCGCGGACTATGCCGAAGGGGCGGCCCTGCTCCGCGAGCTGCTGCTCGCGGTCGGCAAGGGCCTGGAGGACGACGCCGAGTTCGCCGAATGCGTTGCCGGAACCATGGCCCACCTCGAGAAGCAGCAGGCGAAGTACTTCGTCCTCGAAACCGGGGAGATCGTCTCGATGACGGACGACGATCCGGCAGCGAGCGTGCGGCGTCTGGCGTCCGAGGACATCCCAGACGCCGTTGCCAAGGCCGAGGCGGCGATCGCGGGCCAGAACGACGTCTGGCTGGCCTCGATCCGAGGCGACTGGCAGACGTACTTCGCGTCCTTCTACAGCGAGACGCTCTACTTCTCCTTCCCCAACTGACGGGGCTTGCGGTGCGGTGCCTGGCGATCCCGACCTGATCCGGACGGCACGACCTGGCCTGCCGGCCGCGCTCCTCAAGGCGCGTCGACGTACGCCGACGGGCACAGTGGTCGCCGTCACGATCGGAGCTCCTCGGAGGCGGCCAGACGTTCTGCGGCGTACGCGCGGGCGGTCGTGGCGGGTTCGGGGGCCTCGGGGTCGGTCGCCGTCTTCGGACACGCCGGTCCCGGCGGCCCTCCTCCGCCTCCCTCCCCCCAACGGCAGCGCGTCAAGCGGGAGCGCCGGCCCAGGCAGTCAACGCGCGGGCCCGCTGGTCACCACGTACGCCGGCCTCGCCGGTCCGGGTGGCCCAGGCCACGTGGCCGTCGGGGCGTACGAGGATTTCGCGTACCCCGTCCAGCACCGCATGCTCGTCGCGAGTCTCGACGCGCACGGCCGTGACCCGGTCGGCGCACCCGGGGTCGAAGGCACTCGCAGGGCCCTGGTCGCCGGCGGCCGAGAGCAGAACGAATCGTCCTCGGTGGAGCAGCTCGTACACCCGCGTCGCCGCCGAATCCACGGCCTTGAGACCGATGTCGGGCATACGCCGGCCCACCAATGGATCAGCGTCCGGGGAGGTCGGCGGATAGACGGTGCCGAGCGCTGAAATCTGGTCGGCGAGACGCCGGTTGACCTCGGGCATGCCCAGCAGCCGGTCCAGCAGCCCCCGCAGCGCGGTGGCCGGGCGCTCGTAGCGCGGGTCGAGTGCCAGCTCCACGAGCAGGGTCTGGACCTCGGTGTTCTCCGTGACCGACTGCCCGATGGGCCGACGCTCCGCGTCGTAGCTGTCGAGCAGCCCGGACGGCGCCCAGCCGTTCATGACGGCCGCCAGCTTCCATCCCAGGTTCATGGCGTCCTGGAGCCCGGTGTTGAGCCCTTGCCCAGCCGCCGGGAAATGGATGTGGACGGCGTCGCCCGCCAGCAGTATGCGCCCTGATCGGTAGCTCTCCGCGAGCCGGGTCGCGTTGCCGAAGCGGGACAGCCAGCGGGGCTCAGCGATGCCGCAGTCGGAGCCGACGATGCGGATCAGGGACGTGCGGAACTCCAAGTGTCACCGGTTCCAGCGACGGCACCCGCATCCGCTCCGGGTCCAGGTAGACGATCCGGGTCAGCCCTTCGTCGAGCGGCGCGATGATCACCCCGCGGGCGCGCGCGTCGTCGAGCGCTCCGGGCTGCGGGTCCATGCGGGCGAAGTCCCCGAGCACTCCGGTCAAGGTCTCGTCCGTGCCTCGGAAGCCGATCCCCGCGGCCTGTCGTACGACGCTGCGCCCGCCGTCGCAGCCGGCCGCGTACCGGGCTCGCAAGGTCTCGGTACGGTACCCGGCGCCGCGCGCCTCCACCGCAACCCCGGCGCTGTCCTGACGCACACCGACGGTCTCGTATCCCCGGCTGATCTCCACGCGCAGCTCGCGCGCCCGCTCTGGAGGAGAGCCTCGGTACGGGCCTGGGCCAGGAAGAGCGTGTAGCCGTGCCGGGAGTCCAGGCGGCTGAAGTCCAGGTGTGTGCGCAGCCCCGCGAAGTGCCAGCCCGGCACCGTGCGGCCGAGGCGGAGGAACCGGTCCAGCAGCCCTCGCTGGTCCATGAGTTACACACTGCGTGGGTGCAGGCTCAGCGCCCGCGAGTCGCGCTGCGCTTCGGTGCGGCGCTCCAGGATGCGCGTACGTACGCCTGCCAGCGCAAGTTCGCAGGCCAGCATGAGCCCGGTCGGGCCGAGGGTGGCCTGACCGCGAAGATTCATCTAGCCGCAGATGGCGGCTGCCGACCCCTGGCAGTGCTGATCACGCCCGGACAGTGGGGCGATGCACCTCAGATGATTCCGGTACTGCAGCGCGTTCGAGTATCGCGGCCGGGAGGCGGTCACCCGCGCACCCGACCTGATCACGTCAGCGGTGACATGGCGTACTCATCCATTCGCAACCCCCGCTACCTGCGCAGGCGCCAGACCAAGCACACCATCCCCGAACCGAAGAACCAGCGGGTCAACCGGCAGCGCCTCGGTGGTCGAGGTGGTCGGCTCACCGGCTTCGACAGGTCACTTTCCAGGCGTAGAAACGAAGTCGAGCGGACCGTCAATGCCCTCAAAGCGTCGCGGGCCGTAGCAACGAGGTACGACGAGAGGGCGCATGTCTTCCACGGCACCGTCACCCTCGCTGCGATCCGGCTGTGGCTGCGTTCATGATCGCCGGGTGCCCGTTACTCACCGGGATGACCTTGATGCCCGAGCAGGCCGAGCGCCGTCAGCACAGTGACACATAGGGTCATCCAGCCGATGAACGCGCCACCGCCGTACAACACCGCCCCGGCCACCGGCGCCCCGGCCTCATGCGACAGTGCCCCCGCCACTAGCGCTACCAGCAGCGACGACACGAATGACAAGAGCGTGAGAAGTACCTGAGCGGAAAAAGTCAGCCTCACCAGTCGATCCCTTCACGCAGGTGGTCGACCAGTCGGCAGGCAGCCTCAGCTCGACCACCGATTGCGATGGCCTGCTGAGGCTCTGCGACGATTAGAGACTCATCGTACTCATTGCTTGTCGAGAGGAGCACTGTCCCCCATCGGACACGTCGCCAGTGCTCTGCGGCTCTCGAATGAGCAACACGGAGCTTAGCGGGGGGCGTTGGAGATCGCCACCATCCGCGACTGGAGGGCTGGCCGGGTCGGCATATCGCCCAACAGGACTGTATACACCCATCGGACAGACCCTGGTGGACTCGACGCACAGCTGGCTGGCCGTGATCGCAGCAAGTCTCGCACGATCTGTACTCAAAGCAGCGGAGCGTCACTACCGGCAACTGCTCGGTGGCGACCTCAGGCCCTGAATGGTCCGATCGATTTGCGCTTCGTCTTGTGCGGGTTGAGGCAGCGTAGGGCCCACCGGGCGCACCGCAGCAGCGCCGAACCCCCTTGCTCCGGGGCGTTGCTGCCTCTCGCTCGGCTGCAGTGGGGCATGCTGTTCGCAGCTGCTCTTGGGAGGTTCTGGTTCTGGAGAGCGTTGACACTCCAGACCTCGGGCCAGGATGGCGCTGCGCAGGTAGCGGGCTCGTTGGTGCACGGGCGACGCCGTGCCGCAACCAAACGGTTGTTTGCTGCACGACGCTGTTGCTCGATTCAAGTCCCCCTCGCCGGTTGCCACCTGGCCCGGATACGGGAAGGAGCCGGGGACTTTGACTAATAGTGCTTCGTTACGTTGCGTGATCTCGGCTGATCGTGGGCAGCTTTCCGGGGTGAGGTTGGGGGAAGTGGAACGGCTCCGGGGTGAGTTGGCGGAGTTCGGCCTCGCCCGCGGGCGCGGACTGCCCGTGGCCGTTGCCGATGTGTTCGGGTCGTTGCCGCACAGGGATCAGCGGCGGTGGGGCGAGTGTTATCTGCGTGGCCTGATGCTCGATGGCCGGCGTAAGTCGGTCCAGCCGATGGCCGAGCGTCTGCCGGACGGGAACATGCAGGCCCTGCAGCAGTTCGTGAACCAGTCGCCGTGGGATCCGCTGCCGGTCAGGCGGTCAAGCGCCTGGACGTGACCGACCCCGAGAGCGTCACGGCCTGCCTTGGCGAGGTGATCGCCGGGCACGGCCGTCTCGACGCACTGGGTCGACGACGCCGGCGCCGCCCAGACCGGCACCATCGAACAGGCAGTCTCGACGACGTCCATGCCGCCCCGGAGGTCAACGTCTCGGTGTTGAGGCCACCACGCCCCGTCCTGCCCGCTACGCGCCTCCGAGGGTCGGGCGATCACTGTCACCAGCGTCGGCGAGGCGGTCGGTCAGCCTTTCAACGGGCCGATCGTGCGGCCAAGTTCGCCGTCGAGGGCTTTGCTTCGTAACCGACGGGCGACACCGCTATCGCTGAGTCTTAACAGCACTTGGTGATCACAGAGCAAGAATGTGTCGAAGAGAACCGACACCAGTCATGAGCGTACTGTGGCGCGACGCTGCTGAGGATCTCCGAAACCTTCACCTCGGCTCGCTTGATCCACCAGACTTGCTCTCGTTTCCCAACGGAGAAGGGACGGCAAGCATGGCGAACAGCGCACTTCTGGTGATGGACGTCCAACGGGACGTCGTGGCCATCGCCGACGACGGCTGCGGATATCTGCCGCGCTTGCGCAGTGCGATCGACGGTGCCCGGGCTGCCGGCATGCCCGTGATCTACGTGGTGATGGGGTTACGGCCGGGCGAACCGGAAGTCAGCCCTCGCAACAAGGTGATCACAAACGCCGTGCGGGCCGGCCTGTTCACCGAGGGTGCCCCTGGCACCGAGATCCATCCCGACGTCGCGCCCCAACAGGGCGACGTCGTGGTTACCAAGAGGCGGGGGAGCGCGTTCTCGGGCAGCGACCTCGACTTGGTACTCAGGGCCCGCGATATCGACAGCCTTGTTCTCACCGGCATCGCCACCAGTGCTGTGGTGCTGTCCACCCTGTGGCACGCCATCGACCTGGACTTCGGCCTCACCGTCCTGGCGGATGCCTGCCTCGACACTGACCCCGAGGTACACACGATGCTCATCGAGAAGCTGTTCCCGCAGTGGGCAGATGTCGTCGCCGTCGAGGACTGGCTCAAAGCCATCGCACCGCAATAGAGGGAGGCCGTCCGAAGCATCGGGGCAAGACGGCATAACCGCCCCCGTCCAGGTGAGGTCAGCCAGCGGTGTTCTGCGCTGCTGCCGGGCTTGGGCGATAGCCAGGCGGTAGGATTCGGTGCCGGTCTGGATGAGGTTGCCGCCGAAGGTGAGCCGGTCCACGATGGCCGCGCAGAGCCGGGGGTCGGTGAAGGTTCCGGTCCAGCAGCCGAACCACTCGTTGGAGGCGATGGCAACGCTGTTCTTCTCCTCGCGCTCGGTCAACACTTGAAACAGCGGCTCAGCGCCCCTGCGGTCCAGCTCCATATAGCCCCACGTCGATGCAGAGAAGATCGACTCGGCCGCAGCGGGCGATGGTCTTGGTCAGCACCTTCTCGTCCGCGGCGTCGACCAGCTCGTTGACGAGCTTGGTGGCGAGTGTGTAGCGGACCCGGTAGCCGGCCATCGCAGCCTCGGTGCCCAGCGCGATCAGCAGGTGCGACTTGCCGGTGCCGGAGTCGCCGATCAGGCAGAGCGGCAGGCCCTTCTTGACCCACTCGCAGGTTGCCAGGGTGTGGATGTCCGCCGGGTCCACGCTGGGGTTCGCCTCGAAGTCGAAGGCACGCAGTGGTTTCTCATGTGGAAACTGGGCGGCCTTGATCCGCCGTTCCGAACGGCGGCGGGCCCGGTCGTCGCCTTCGGCCATCAGCAGTTCGGCGAGGAAGCCGCGATACGACATCTGGTCACGGGCAGCGGCTTCGGCCAGCGCGGGGCACTGGGCCCGGATGGTCGGCAGCCGCACCATCCGGCATGCCTGGTCGACAGCAGCGTCGGCGGCCTGTTCGGTCAGCCCGCGGTGGCGTTAAAGGTCGTCATGGTGTTTCTCCCTCGACGGCGGAGTGGTCGGTCGGCCGCCTCGGTCGCAGCAGCTGGTCGGTAGGCCGCGACCGACGGCAGCGGGCGGTTGTCGGGCGGCAGTGGGCCAGGCGTCGTTCGGTCAAGAACATCACACTCGCCCGGTCCGGGTCCGGATCTGCCGTCGTGGCCGGCGCATCGTCGGCCTCGGCGGCCTTGCGGGCTTCCAGCGGGCTCCTTCGAGGCCCGGACCGCAGTACATGCTTTCGATTCCATAATGCGAAGGGAACGCAGTCCACCGCTCGTTCTCCACCCGCGCTCTCGACAGGCCCAGCACCCGGGCGACCGCAGCCCGCAGGTTGTCATAGCGCACCTTGCCCCAGGGGACGCCGCCCAGCACGCGAAGAGCGTGGACGTGGCCTTCGAGGAACGCCTCCTGCCCGCACGAGGCGAAGATGCTATTCCGCACCACTGATCTGGGGCCAGTGGAGAACCGAGAGAACATGCAGCAAGATGTCTGGGATGAGTTCCCTCGACAACGCCTGGGACGAGCTGCGCGGACGGCTTCGGCTTGGCCAGCGGCTGGCCGGAACAGTGAACTGGGTTCACCGTCCCGGCGTCACCGGGATCGGTGTCGACCTGGGGCTTGCCATCAGTGGCTTCGTCGACGTGCTCATGCTGCCGCGGGACGCGACGCGCTGGCCTGCCGTCGGCACGGCGACGGACTTCGAGGTCTGGTGGATGGATGACCGTCCGCAGATCAGGCTCATGCCCCTCGACCCCGGCTTCGTGCGCGAAGACTTCGACAGTTGGGTGCTCGTTGAGGACTCCCCGGCGGCAGCGCTATGGCGTGAGCGCCATCGAGGGCTCCCGAAGGGGGCCGGCGAAGGCCTGATCAGCTGAGTGCGTTGTCCCCTGACTCGCCTTGCTCTGCTTGTTGTTGACGTAGGCGTTCGGCCTGGCGCTTCTTGTCCGCGATGTGCCGCAGGCTCTCTTGAAGGTTGGCGACCTCGCCGAGCCATTGCAGCCGTCGGGCTTCGTCCAGTCGCTCGTGGGTGTTGCGTTCGATCTCCAGCAGCCGGGGGACCTGGCTCAACGACATACGAAGCATCGGACAGCGCACACACGCTGATTCATGCTGGCAGGGTGTCCCATACGGACGGTCGCATCGACCCAAAGCGACCTTCCGCAGGCTGAAGTGGTCTCGGAATTCCTCCCATTCGGTGTCGGTCGGCTCGCGGTATTCTTCGCTGGGCCGATGGGTTCGGCGTTGGTCAACGAACTGGCGGTAGTGGCGGATCACCTCTTCCGGATAGACCGCGATATACCCCTGAGTGGTATTTGGGTCGAGGTGCCCCAGTAGCTTCGCCGCGATGTGAATAGGCAGTCCGCCGTTGACGGTCTCCGTGGAGAAGATTCTTCGGAAGTCGTGCGGCGTGAACTTCAGCGGAGTGCCGTCGACGTCGGTGATACCTGCCCGCCGGGCCAGGCCGGCGAGGAGCTCTCGGATGCGGTCCTGCGGGATGACCTGCAGCTGGTGGTGGGTGACGCGCTGGAACAGATGCGGCAGCAGCGGGCCGAAGGTGCGTTCGTAGCCGTCGTACCGGCTGAGAAGTGGCACTGTGCCGTCGTGCTTGATCCGGCGGATGATGCGGGCCAGCACCGCGACCAGGTCCGGGTCGGCCGGGATGACCCGTTCGGCGTCCGTCTTGGACGGGCTGATCTGCAGCAGCGGCACCATCTCCCCGGTCGGTGCCTGATACTGGCGCAGGCTCACGTGGGTCAGTTCAAGGAGTTCCTCGATGCGGGTTCCCGTCCTGCGTAGCACCTCGATGGCGGCGAAGGTCCAGAAGGCGTTGTCTTCCAGGCGTTCTGCGTCGAAGCGAGGGCCGGGCTGGTCGACGGGAGTGACGAACAGAGCGCTGGGACGCCATGTGCTGGCGCCGCGGCCGGTGCGTCGATAGCGCAGGCCGTCGATGGTGAACTCCTCGCCGGCTGCGGCGTCACGCGCGGCGGACAGCATCCGTGCGGCCGCGTCGAACTCGTCCTTCGCGGCGGTGATGAGCCGCGGAAGCACGGGAATCAGGGTGCGGGTCCGTTGTTGCATGCGGGCTTGGCGGCGCCTGGCCTCTTTGATGTAGCCGCGGATGTCGGCCTCGCCGACGGGGGACGGCGCGGCCCACCGGGCCCAACGGGCGGGATCCTCCAGCGACCACTGCAGCAGGTCGAGGTAGAACGCGCGGACCGCCAGCAGCACCGAGTGGAAGGTGCGCCGAGCCTGGCCATTCGGCAACGTACGGATCCGTTGTTTCCACGCCTGGGCCACCGGATCGGGTAGCTGGAGCGAGCAGATGCCTGGATGGTGGCGTTCCAGGTCGCGCCAGAACAAGTCCACCAGCACCTGGACCAGGTTTACCAGCGAGCCGTAGTCCAGCGCGGCGGAGCGCTCGACCAGGTAGTGCACCAGGACGTCGCGGATCTCCTTGTTCGCGACCGGGTAGCGGTCCACGAGTTCGGCCACCGACAGCTGCCCGCGGGCCTGGGCCTCCCGGAGCGTCGGCGGCAGGTCCTCCAGTCCGCCGACCGCGCGTACCAACTCGTAGGCCATCGGCAGTGCAGCGACCTTGCTGCCGCACGCTTGTCGGGCCGCCGCGTAGGCGCCGAGGTCGGCGAGGTTAAGTTCGCGCAGCGGCTTGCCTGTCACGATCACCATGCGGGTGAGCACGTTCACGGCTTCGGCCGCGTACTCGTGCCCCTGGTGGCGGGCGGCGTCCCGCTCGACGGCGGCGAATGCCTCGGCCTGGTTGTGGCGGCGGAACGACGCGTAGACGCCCAGCAGCCTGCTGCTCGACAGCCAGGCGTAGGACGGGCGGACGGCCCCTAGCACGACCATGATCCCAAGTCCGGCGGTCAACCGGTTCCGCAGCGCGGGGGTGAGATCCTGTGGTCCCCACCGTCGGCCCTGGTCCTCGGCCCCGCTGAGCAGCCAGCGATCCTGCCAGCCCTCGCCCGGGAAGGTCTCCAACCAGTCCAGGATCCGCGTCAGCGCCAGATTCTGCCTCCACCGCTGCTGGTAGGACGGCTGATCGAGGAGCGCCTCCGCCAGCGTGCCCAGCTGCGCCCGTGTGGCGGTGGCCCGCCCGGGTCGCGCGGCTGGCCCCGACGCCCGCGCTGGCGGCGAGCCCGTCAGCACGCGGGGGTCGCGGTGGCTGACCGGTGGGCGGGCCACCTTGCCGTGCCGGCCGGCCATCAGTCGTTCCCGCCGAACACATCGGCCAGGTCCTGCGGGTCGTAGGACCAGCCTTGCAGCGACCGCGGTGCCGGTTTCGGGCGCGTGTAGTGCTCGTGGACCTTCGCAATGACCTCGTCGGTTCGCGGACGCAGGTAACCACCGGTGGTGGTGATCTGCCGGTGCCGCATCACCTGCTGGACGTCGACGAGGGTGACATTGGGTTCGGCGATCAGCCGCAGCCCCAGCGTATGCCGCAGATCGTGAAGGCTGACGTTGGCTCCGATCCGCTCGTTGATCCGCGTCAGGACGGCGCGCAGCGCGGTGTAGGTCAAGGGCCGCAGCGGATGACGGCGGGTCCACCACAACGGCTCGTCCGGATCGGGCCGGTGCCCCGCGTCCAGGAGTTCACCGAGGTAGACAGCCATCCAGGCGAACGTCTCCGGCGCCGCCGGGCACGCCTGCTTGATCCCGCCGAGGCCCTTGGTCCGCACGTAGATACGGCCGTCGCCGGGGTGAGCGTCGCCCACCGCCGTGCCCAGCAGCTCGGCCGCCCGCGCGCCGCTGGACAAGAACATGCTGAACATCGCCCGGTCCCGGTTGCACCCCAGCCCAGCGAACACCTCGTCCAGCACATCGTCGGGCACTGCCCGGGGCGGTCGGTCAGGCTGCTTCTGCCGGTAGGAACCCCGCCGCTGTGGGTGGAACGGCTCCAGCGGGTTGTGGTGGGCGTTCGGACGGCGACCGAACCGTGACTGCGGGGGAACCGGCGACACCACCGGCCCCTCTCCGGTCTGCCGATGGAAGTCGTAGAACGCCGAGATCACCGACAAGGCATGATTGACGGTGGCCGGGGCATAGCCCTCCGACAAGTACGGCTTGCCCGTACGGGGATTCACCGAGCCCGCGACCGGAGCGCCTGCGCGTCGCCGATCCCGTGTCGGGTTGTGCGCGGTCCGCAGCCACAGCAGGAAGTCCCGCACGTCGACCCGTTGCGCACGACTCCACACGACGCCGACCGCCGCGAGGCACCGGAACCACCGCAACAAGTCGTAACCGTAGGACCGGCACGACGCCGCGCTGTTCCCGCACGCCAACAAGTCACGCAGGAACTCGCTGACCGGCCCGATCGGCACCCGGGCACCGTCACATACCACCCAAGGGAGCGTCGGATCGGTCGTCGCCGTCACGCGGCCGACCCTGGCGACCACGAGCCCGGACACGTCCCGTCGCGGCGCCTCTCGTTGCTGTTCCACCAGTACTCCGTCCGTGAGATCACATCTCGGACGGAGCGTTCTGGACTACACGGCCAACCTCATACCGGACACGCCGTTAGTGCGGTCAATTGGTCGGTGCACCGCCTTGCCGGAGTACGACCGGCGCATCGAGAACAGGTAGACCTTGACCTGCTCGCCGGCCAGACGGATCGTCACGTCGCCGAAATCGCCTCGGCTTCCGCCCCCGGCATGTGAGTCTGGGGGATGAACGCGTTCAGCGGCCCGCGTCCAGCCTCGATCCGTATCTGCGGTCGGCGAACAGCGACATAGGCCCGCACCATCGGACAGGTCACCTCCACCGCACCGTGCTCGTCCAGCAGCCGGTCGGAGATCCGCTTGACGGTGTGCCGCTGCTTGCGCGGCGCGTCCAGATCCGCCCGCAGCATCTGGTCGATCACCGGCTTGGACACATCCAGCCGCGCCTTGCGGGGCGGCATCTGCTTGCGCGGCTCCGGCCAGACGGACGTCATGGCTGCCCTCACCGTCCGGGAGCCCACCCCGTACTTGCGTTGCAAGGCCCGGTTCGACATCCCCGCCCGGGCATCACGGCGGATCGCCGCGTACAGATCGACCTTGGACTTCGGTGGCACCGCCGCCCCCTTACCGTGCAGAGCACCCCCAGAGTCCCACCGCAAGAACCCAAGTGGTGTCAAAACTCGGCGATATCGCTCTCCGCCAACAACCGGGCGGTGCCACCGCCGATCGACAACCGGTGTCAGGACTCACCGATAGAGCCAAGGGCCTCATGGAGTCCCTCACCCCCGGTCGCAGCTACCGTCGGCGTTGCTGTCACCGCGGCCGAACCTGGGGGCGAGGGAGTTCGTTGCCAATCTCAGCCGGGCCGTCCCCGCCCTGCTCGCTGGGGCCGGGCCCTGTGCCCCGGCCCGCGAGGCGTGCCTCGTCCGCACCAGGTAGTCCTGCGGCAACACCCAGACCCTGGCTGAGGCCACTGCCCGATCATCGACGCCCTGGCCGACGACCGCCCGGCCTTCCGCATCCAGACCTCGCAGTGGGCCCGCGACTTCGTCGCCACCACGCTCACCGACCTCGACGGCTCGGCGACTCCGCCGTCCAAGCCCGCGCCCGCACCTGGGTCCGCTGAGCCACCGCACAACAGGAACCACCGACACCCGCCGCGCCGCGCTTGCCGCCTACTCCTGCGAGCAGCGTTGTCGCTCCCTCGACCACCGCTCGGGCGCGATCGAGGGCCACGCCAGCCAGATCAAGGCACGGAAGCGGAACATGATTGGGCCCTGGGCCCGTCACGTGCACCAGAATTGCACCCGATGCCGACATCTACCATGTGTAGTAGCGGTTGACCTTCATGCATGCCCTGCGGTCGTCAGCCCGAAGCGGGGCCGCGCTGTTTGGCACGCGCTCGTCGTCTCGACTTTTCTGGGCTGCTTCCGGATAAGTGCTGCCCGAACGCCAATCGGACCCGACGACAACGGTTATCTCGGTGGCGTTGGAGACTTCGCTCACGGCTGCCTTCGGCAGGTCCAGGGCTTCGGCCACCGCAAGGGCGTCGGCGCTCAGCCCCGCGGGATAGGTGACAGTCGTCTCGCGCTGACGCCGTGGTGTACTCCGCACTGCGGCCCGTTCGAACCCTTTTGAGACGAGTTGCTTGGAAATGTCCCTTGCGCGTCCTTCGACAGCAGGCAGGTTGTGTGTGCGGGTGCCGTTCAGGACCAGAACGTCCACCGACTCATTCGCTCTTCGCCGATCGTGGCCCATTGTATTTTTCGTTGCCTTCGAGGGTTTGCCGTCGAGGGCGATATCGCGTCGGACCAGTGAGAAGAGCTTTTCCGCATCACCTGGCATGGGCAGCACGTGTCCGTTGTTCTGCGGATCTTCCATCCATGGCATGGTCGTTGAAGTGATGCGCTCGGGCGGAACCCTTCTGAGTTTCTGAGCCAACTCGTAGAGATCTTTGACACCCATTCCCTCATCCACGGTGAGCGTCTTGGTCGCCGCCTCCGCCAGTCGCATGAGCTCGCGTGGGCTGCCGAGTCCGGTCTGCAACTCTCGGACCATTGAGCTCATGTACATGTGTTGCGCATGAGTGCGGCCGATGTCTCCGTTGTCCTCGAACCCATATCGGGTACGCAACCATTGCAGCGCCTGAGCGCCTCTTATCCTTGTCGTTCCTTTCTTCAGCTTCAGGCCGGAACCGTGGCCCTTGCCGCGCGAATGGATATTGGCATCCACGCAAACCGGCACACCGCCGATCGCATCAGCTATGTCTACGACACCTGCGAAATCGGCCATGATGAAGTGGTCGATCGGAATGCCTGTCAACTCGAACCAGGTGGCCACCGTGCAACCGGGCCCCCCGCGAGCAAGGCTGGCATTTATCTTTGCCCTGATCGGCTGGAAGGGTTTGCCGCCGTCCGGCCCTTGGCACTCAGGTATACGCACCAGAGTATCGCGGGGGATGCTGACAACCGATATGTTCGACCGGTCGGCGGACAGGTGTACCAGCATCTGTACGTCGGCCAATGGAGGCCGCTGCGACTCCCCGGCCGCGCCACCAAGGCGCCTGTTCTCCTTGGACGCTCGACTGTCCGAGCCCAGGACGAGAACGTTGATCGACCGCTGGCCTGCCGCATTCGGACTGTTCTCCATCGGCTTCTGCCCCAGGTTCAGCTTATCCCTCCTCAAATTCCCGTCCAGTTGCTCATAGTAGATCCATCCCGTGCCGGCAGCCCCGAGCAGAGCCATTGCCCAGAGCACGGCCACACCCTTGAGGGCACGCCTTCGCGGGTGCTCCCTGCCGCCTTGTCGTGCTCGCATAACTGCCTCCCGCAGCGGGTGGAGTGAATAGATGTCGGCCGGCCGACCTCACGAAGCGAAAAACCGCCCTGCACCGCTAAGGGGCGACGCTCGACAGTTGAAGCAGGGTGCTCCATCTGTGAGATCCAGTGCCCGGCACGGCGCCGGCTCCCCTGATTCGCAGGAGATTCGACAGCCTGAACCTCAGGCAGCGGAAACCAGCGTGCCTGGACAGACTTCGTGAGATTGCACTGGTCGGTGGCATCCAAAAGCCTCGCGGGGTTCGGGCAGTCGACATCTAGATGATCATGTGCTTCGACTATGCATCATCAACTTGCCTGCCCCAACCGTCCGCTCAGATCTGTACGCATCGAGGTCATGGGGTTTGTCGCAGCGCTACATATTTTCGGCGACGCAGGCACCTACGCCGGGCTCAAAGCCTCCTCTGAGGCAGCTAGATGAACGCCAAAGCGCCCTCCGGAACCAATGAGGCTGGCGCAGCTGATGGAGGATCAGTTGACGAACAGGGAGCAAAGCCCCAGGTGGCAGACCATGCGCATCGCCGTCTCGGCGGTTGTCACCGTGGCGCTGGCGGGTGTCGTGACTGTCGTGATTCAGGCGGTCTCCCCGGACGGTCGGGGAAACGCATCGCAAGTCAAACCGCTGCGCGAGCCCACCGGGCCACCCCATGAGGACCTGCGAAGTGAGGCCACCCAGCCGAACGGCAAGGTGGTTTACCTGACCTTCGACGACGGACCTCATGCACAACACACTGAAAAAGTCTTGGACATACTGACGCAGTATCGCGCAAAGGCCACCTTCTTTCAGAATGGTGCGAACGCCAAGAGGTATCCAGAGATCACCCAGCGGGTCCACGAACTGGGCCACAGCGTGCAAAACCATGCCTGGTCTCACCGAGACCTGACAACGCTCTCTGCACAAGAACTCCTCGACGAGATCGCACGAACTGACGACATGCTCGGTTCGCTCACCGGCTACGTCCCCAAGTGTCTGCGTCCGCCATACGGTGCGCAGAACGGGGCCGTCACATCACAAGCTGCCAAGCTCGGAAAGCGGGTCTCGCTGTGGGACATCGACCCTGAGGACTGGAAGCAAGGCCGTTCAGCGTCAAAGATCAAGGAGCACGTCCTGAAGGAGGTCTCCCCGAACGAGGTGATCTTGCTGCACGACGGCGGGGGTGACCGTAGCCGAACGGTAGCCGCCCTCCCAGGGATACTCGAAGCCCTCAAGGCCCGCGGGTTCACATTCAAGGCGATGTCATGCTCATAGCTTTTCCGCAGGTTCGATGACCGGCCTGTCCCTGGGCCGGCTTGCCTTGCGGGGGAAGTGGGCGTTCAGCCTGCCTTTCTAAGTGATTCGGACGGGCTGCGCTTGACGTCGACCAAGGCACGACTTCCTGCCCTGGCAGACCGTGTACTGGCACTTCGTACGCCGGCTGGGCACCGTCACCCGCGTTCACGACGTCTTTGGCGCCCAGGTCCGCCGGGCCGAAGGGCGAAGCGAGGAACCGAGCACCCGGCTGCTCCACCCGCAGTCGGTCCGTACCGCTGACACCGTGTCTGTGGCCATACGTTGCTTTCGACTGGGTCCAGAAGGTCAGGAGCCGCGAATGGTTCACGGACACGCCGCGCCGGCTGCCGGCCGTCCACATCACGACCGCGAGCATCCAGGACCGTGCCCGGAGCCAGGCGCCCGCAGCTGCGGGGCTGGCTGGACCACCCGGCCATGCGCACGGCCTGGGTCGATCAGGGCTCAGCCGGACGCCTGGTCGACTGGACCACCCAGTTCCTCGGCCGCGAGCCGACGGCAGTTCGGAACGACTCACCCCAGAGCAGATCGTCGACGGCGCGGGAGCCGACCAGCTGATCGTCTATTTCGCCGGGCACGGCGTCGTCGACCAGGCCACCAGAGTCCTGCCGTTCGTGCCGATGATGTGGCGCGGTTGGGCGCTGCTGAGATCAGCCGGGTTGGGGCAGTCGACATCGAGCGCGGCCACTTCTCGTCGGTGACAGGTGGGAGCCGGGATTCGAACGCAGGGAAGGTAAGCCGGACTTCCAGATCGATCAACCGGTCATTGTCGTTCCTGGGCAGGTCGTCGTGACGTCACGGGTCCAAGAACACACCGCATTAGTGGTCTTGGCCATCAGCGAACATGAGGACGACGCGCCAGGACCAGGCTGGACCTTAGTGGCGTCCGTGGACTACCGGCCGGTCTACAAGGGACGGACGGCAGCCTTTGACACGATAAATGGCTCTGCCCGCCCGCGGCTGTGGATCCATTGAAGTGTTCGGCCAACAGACTGAACCAGGTAGGGCTTCAGCACCCTAGACACGTCGTTCAGATCATGCGTCGACATAGGCTGCGCATTGGCCCTCGACGGCACCTGGAAGCGGGTTTTCACCGCGAGGATGGCCCAGGCCGACGCAGCTGACGTACGGCAAGAACGCGTTCCGAACGACGATCCGCGCCACGCCTCGCGGCTGGATGACCCCCGAGGTGTTCCGCGGCCTTCGCTACGACGAGCCCGCCCCTCGGTGAGCCCGCCCCTCGGTGAGCCCGCCCCTCGGTGAGCCCGCCCCTCGGTAGAGACCAGGTCGCGTTCACGAACTCCCCGACCAGGGGCGTCGGTTCATGCCATGTCGCTCGGTGGGAGCCGTGTCCTGCCGCCCTTGAGGGTGACCTTCAGGCCGGTGGCCGTCACGTCGAGGGACGTGGCTTTCAGGGCCAGGGGGTAGGTTCTGTCGGTGTGCGCGGAAAGGCCGGCCTGGATGCGGTCGGCGGTGGCGGCGGGGACGGGACGGCCCAGGACCTCCGCGCTGTCGACACGCAGAGCCACCCGGCCCTGCTCGATCTCCGGCCTCAGGGTAGCCCTGCCCACGCCGCCCTGACCGAGGGTCAGGGTGAGGGTGCCGGCCGCCTCGTCCGGGTGGACCGCGGAGACGGGCAGTCGGCCGCCCGAAGCGGCGGTCAGGGTCCGCAGCGAGACGGCCGGGATCGTGACATCGGCCTCGGTCCGGGTGACGGTGGCGCTGTCGCCTTCGAGTCGGAGGTCCTCGAGCCGGGCCGCGACGGACACATCGGGCAAACGGCCGACGGTGGCGTCGTCGCTGCTGACGGTCACGGCGTCGAGATGGCGTTGCAGCAGTGCTGCGAGGGCCGGTCCGCCCTCGATGTCGACATCGCTGCCGGGGCCGAGGGCCCGTTCGGCCGCGTCGGTGATACGGCTCTCCAGCAGGCCTCGGGCGCCGAGTTCGGCAGCGCCGGTGGTGAGCAGCAGCGCGATGAGCGTGACGACGCAGGCCATGAGGCGGCGGCTGCCGCGGATTCCGATACGGATGCGGTTGATTCCGCGGATCGGTGGGCGGAGGTATCGGCGGGTGCGAGCGATTGCACGGGGGCGCAGGCGGCCGAGGGGGCCTTGGACGCGAGGGCGGTGAGGGCGGCGGGGGGTCATGTGCGGCCCCCCGGGGTGGAGGTGAGCGTGTCGGGCTGCCGGGTGGCCGTCCCGGGTGCCGACCGGCGGGTTACGGCGCCCTCGGGGTCCAGGCGGGGCAGGACGCGGTCCAGCCATGGCGGCAGCCACCAGTTCGCTCGGCCGAGCAGATACATCGGCGCCGGCACCAGGACCAGCCGTACGATCGTGGCGTCGATGACGACGCTGACGCCGAGACCCAGCGCGAGCATCTTGATCACCACGTTGGTGGACAGCAGGAAGGCCAGGAAGACGCTGGTCATGATGAGCGCGGCACAGGTGATGACCCGGGCCGTGCCGGCCAGGCCGGCCGCAACGCTGAGGCGGTCGTCGCCGGTGCGCAGCCAGGACTCGCGGATCCGGGAGAGCAGGAAGACCTCGTAGTCCATGGACAGGCCGAAGACGATGGCGAACATCATCATCGGTACGTACGACTCGATGGGCACCGGGTCCGGGACACCGAGCAGCGAACCGCCCCACCCCCACTGGAACACGGCGACGACCACGCCGTAGGCGGCGGCTATGGACAGCAGATTGAGCAGGGCCGCCTTGAGCGCGACGAGCGGGCCGCGGAAGACGGTGAGCAGCAGCAGGAAGGCCGCGGCCACGACGACCGTGACGATCACCGGGAGCCGGTCCACCATGACGTCCCGGAAGGTCAGCTGGGCGGCTGTGGTACCGGTGACGTAGCCGTCGGCGCCGGTGCCGGAGAGTGAGTCGGGCAGCGTCTCGTCCCGGAGGCGGCGCAACAGGTCGGAGGTGGCCTCGTCCTCGGGGCCGGACTCGGGCGTGACGGTGGCGGTCAGCAGTGCTCGGTCCGCGGTGGCGACCGGCGTCGAGACCCGGGCGACACCAGGGGTGGCGGAGAGGGCGTCGTACAGGTCGGACGACAGGCGCTCGATCTCGCCGGAGCTGTCCGTACGGTCCCCGTCCAGGGCGGCTACGACCGTGAACTGGCCGTTGGTGCCCGGCCCGAAGCCCTCCGAGACCAGGTCGAAGGCTCGGCGGTCGGTGTAGTCGGCGGGATTGGCACCGGCGTCGACGTGCCCGAGCCGCATCGAGGAGGCCGGAACGGCGAGCAGGAGGAGAACTAGCGCGCCGAGGAGCAGGAACAGCCAAGGGCGGCGCCCGACGGTGCGGGCCCAGCGATGCCAGGGGTCCCTGTCCGCGGAGCCGTCGCTCACCTCGGCGCCGGAGGCGCCGGATCCGGCCAACTTCCCGTCGGGCCCGAGCACTTCGGCCTGTTTACCCATGGGCGCCTCGGCCGGTTCGTCCGGTTCGTCGACCGGGCGCCCTACGCTCCACCGGTCGATCCGGCGGCCCGCGAGGCCGAGGAGGGCCGGGGCCAGTGTCAGTGCGGCCACGGCGGACACGGCGACGGTCAGGCCGGCGGCGACGCCGAGGGTGCCGATGAAACCGACGCCCGATGCGTAGAGTCCGGCCAGCGCAAGGGCCACGGTCGCGGCGGCGACGATGACCGCCCGTCCGCTGGTGGCCACGGCCCGGCCCGCGGCCTCGGCCGGGTCGTCGAGTTCGCGCAGCAGCCGGCGGTGCCGGGTGACCAGGAACAAGGCGTAGTCGATGCCGACGCCGAGGCCCATCATCGTGGCCAGTGTGGGAGCGGCCGTACCGAAGGTGAACGCGGCGGCCAGCAGTCCGAGCAGGCAGATGCCGGACAGGAGTCCCACCATGGCGGTCACCAGCGGGAACCCGGCGGCGGCAAGGGAGCCGAAGCCGACGAGCAACACGACCACTGCGGTGGCGAGCCCGATGCCCTCCGAGAGGTGACCTGCGGGCTGAGGCCTGGCGAGTTGGCCGAGCGGGCCGCCGTACTCGACCTCGACGCCGTCGGCGCGCAGCTCCTGAACCGCGTCGTCGACCTGCTCGACGTAGGACTTGTCGAACCCGACCGGATCTGCCGTGAAGCGGACGGTGACGATGCCGGTGGCGCCGTCGGCGGAGACCGCGCCGGGGGTGGCGAGCGGGTCGGACGCCGAGATCACCTCGGGGAAGGCGGTCAGCTCGCCGACCGCCGCGTCCACGGCGGTCCGATGGGCGTCTAGCCGTCCGCTGCGCGCGTGCAGCACGATCTGTGAGGGGGTGCCGCGTACCCCGTCCGAGCCGTGCTCCTGGAGCAGATCGGCGCCGGTCTGGGCCGCCGTGCCGGGCAGCGAGAAGTTGTCCTCGTACATGCCGCCCCAACAGCGGTCGGCGGCTACGGCCGCCAGCAGGACGAGCAGCCAGACGCCGAGCACCCGCCAAGGGCGGCGCGCGCAGCGGCGACCGAGCCGGTGCAGCCGGCCGACTGGTGCTTGGGCCGTGTGTGTCACCGAGTGCATCAACGCGTCGTCCTCGCCCGGTTGCGCCACCACAGCTCCAATCGGTCTTCGGCCCACCGCCGCACTTGGTCGCCGTAGGCGCCGTCGAGTGCCTTCTCTCGGATCTCCTGGCGCTCCTTGCGGTGCTCCTCGCCGTTGAGCGTGCGCAACTCCTCGATGTCCGCGCGTAGTTCCCCGGGCAGCGCGTGGTAGACGGCCTGTGCTTCGGCGGCTCGGACGCGTACGCGCCTGCCGTACTCCCCCGCGAGGGCGTACCGCCAGATCCGTGCCGCCTCCTCGGAACGGCGTCCGGGCTCCATGGAGCGCAGTTCCCGCAGATCGGCCCGGAGTCCGGCGGGAAGCCGGCGGGGCAACGGGGGGACGCCGGTGCCGATGACGGCCGGCATGCCGGTCGCGGTGGCGTCGGTGAGCGGGTCGGCGTCCATGAGCAGAGCGGCCGATGCGTGGAGGGCGGGAAGGGTGCCGGGGGCGGCGCTGGGGTCGGTGGCGGTTGCGGCACCAGGGTCGGTGCCATTGGCGGCTCCAAGGTCGCTGCCTCGGGAGGAGCCCGCCGCCCACACCAAGCCGGCCACCGTCCCAGCGGCGATCACAGTCACGGCTGTCGCGCGCCAGACCCGGACCGCGGCAGGCGGGACCTTCGGGGGCGAAGCCGCCGTACGTGTGCTGTTCACGATGGATGTCCTTCCGTTCCTCGGTTGCGAGCCCAGACTTGCGGCGGTCTGCGAGCGGAAGGTCCGGCGAATGTTCGGGCAATGTAAGGATCCGTGGGCACGGCCGGAGGGAGCGGGCGGCCTGGTTAGCATCAGGGCATGCCGGAGAACAAAGGCCTCGTCCTGGTCGTCGAGGACGAGCGGCACATCGCCGATCTGCAGCGGCGCTATCTGAGCCGGGAGGGCTTCGGCGTGCACGTCGAGTCCGACGGCTCGGCGGCGCTGGCATCCGCCCGCCGGATGCGTCCGGTGGCGATCGTGCTGGACATCGCGTTGCCCGGGATGGACGGCGTCGAGGTGTGCCGTCGGCTGCGCGAGGAGGGTGACTGGACGCCGGTGTTGTTCGTGACCGCGCGCGACGAGGTGACAGACCGGATCGTGGGTCTCGAACTGGGCGCCGACGACTACCTGACCAAGCCCTTCTCACCGCACGAGCTTCTCGCTCGGATCAAGAGCGTGCTGCGGCGCACGGCGGGACCGCCGCAGGACCCGGTGCGCCGGGTGGGGCGGCTGACGCTGGACTCCGGGCGCCGCACCCTGCACGTGGACGACAGCCCGGTGGAGCTGACGACCACCGAGTTCAATCTGCTCGCCTTCCTGCTGCGCCACCCCGGCCAGGTGTTCTCCCGGGACCAGCTGCTCGCGCAGGTGTGGGGGCAGGCCGGCTACCGGGACACCCGCGTGATCGACGTCTACGTGTCGCAGCTGCGCTCCAAACTCGGCGACGCGAGCCCGATCCGCACCGTCCGCGGCGTCGGTTACAGCGCGTCGGAGGCGGGCCGGTGACGAGCGAGGCGGTGCTGCGCAGGGGTGGGAGGGCCGACGACGAGCGGCATGGCGCGGTGGACGGGAGCACCGGCCGATGACGACCGGCTCCGGCGCGGCGGACCAGCGTACGGAACCCGCCGTCCGCGAGGGCACACCGCGTCGGCGAGGCACCCTCACCAAGCACATGATCGTACTCACCACCGCCGTGGCGGCCGTCGCGGTGGTCCTGACGGGCATCTTCGCCTGGCGGATGATCCGTACGACGGCTGAGGCCCAGGAACGCGACCGGCTCACCGACCAGGCCCAGGTACTGGCCCGCACCCCACTACTGGCCTCGCTGCTGCTGGGCCGGCAGGAACGGATCACCGGTTCCAGCGGCACGGCGCTGGCACTGGTATGGCCCTCCGGCACAGTGGAGGGCCCGGCGGCGCAGGTCGTGGACGCGGACCGGCGCCAGACCCTGCTCGCCGGCGAACCGCTGTCCACGACCGCGTCCCTGGACGGCCGAAGCGTCCTCGTCGAGGGCGTACCCACACCGGCCGGCGGCGCGCTGGTGCTGGCCCAGCCGATGAGCACAGTCGACCAGGCGTCCGCGCGGATCCGCGACGGCCTCGTGGTGCCGCTGCTGTTCGGCCTCGCCGGTGCGGCGGGAGCCGGCGCGCTCCTCGCACGCCGCCTGGCCAGGCCACTCGCGTCGGCCGCGGCCACGGCCCACAGGCTGGCAGGCGGCGAGCGCGGACTGCGGGTCGAAACACGCGGGCCCGCCGAGGTGGCGGAGGTGGCGGCAGCCCTCAACGCGCTGGACGCGGCGCTCGCCCGCAGCGAGAACCGCCAGCGCGACTTCCTGCTCTCCGTCTCCCACGAGATCCGCACCCCCCTGACCACCGCGCGCGGCTACGCCGAGGCACTCACCGACGAGGTGATCACGGGCGACGAAGTCCCGTCGATCGGCCGCGTCATGACCTCGGAGATCCAGCGCGTGGAGGGCTTCGTGGGCGACCTGCTCACCCTCGCCCGCATGGAGGCGGACGACTTCCGACTGGAGGTGACGGACGTCGACCTGGACGCACTCGTCGCCCAGACGGCGGACGTATGGGGCCCGCTGTGCGCCCGCCACGACGTCGACTTCCGCGTCGAGCGCACCGGCCGCCCGCTGCCCGTCGCCACCGACGCCTTCCGCGTCCGCCAACTCATCGACGGCCTCGTCGAAAACGCCCTACGGGTCACCCCGGCGGGCCGGCCCCTGGTCGTCACCGTCCACCCCGACGACGCCTCCGGCGCCCTCCTCCAGGTCCGCGACGGCGGCCCCGGCCTCACCGACACCGATGTCGCCGTCGCCTTCGAACGCGGCGCCCTCACCACCCGCTACCGCGGCATCCGCCCGGTCGGCAGCGGCCTGGGCCTGGCCATCGCCCACCGCCTGACCACCCGCCTCGGCGGCACCATCACCGTCGAAGGACGGGGACCGGACGGCGGCGCATGCTTCAACGTCCGCCTGCCCGGGCATCCACGGACACGGGCCTAGTGACCTGAGTCAGAGATTCGTCGGCAGTATGCGGCGACTTTGTCGAGGATCTCGTCTGCGGTCTTCGTCCAG